>NZ_JBBKTQ010000017.1:0-132113 GCF_037890035.1 Ramlibacter sp. AN1133 | reverse complement strand
CGAGGCGGACGATCACGTCCTGGTCCGGGCCGGAGGCAACCGGCGAACCGTGATAGCCGGAAAGCGCCACTACGGAGCCGCGCGTGTCACCGAACTGTCACGAAAGCTTCATACAGTGAGCCGCATGGACAGAGCCTCCACCTTCATCGAAGCGTCCGCGATGGGCGTCCCGGTGGCCGCGCCGGCGGGCCGCGCGCGGCGCGGCGCCGTGATCGATCGCCTGTTCGGCTGGACGGCGCGGCTGGCGGCGCTGCTGACGCTGGCGCTGCTGGCCGGTATCCTCTTTTCGCTGCTGGTGGGCGCCTGGCCGGCGATCGAGAAATACGGCCTGGGCTTCCTGACCAACAGCACCTGGGACCCCGTCGCCGAATCCTTCGGCGGCGCCGTGATGATCTACGGCACCTTGGCCACCTCGCTGATCGCGCTGCTGATCGCGGTGCCGGTCAGCTTCGGCATCGCGCTGTTCCTCACGGAGTTGTCCCCGGCCTGGCTCAAGCGCCCGCTGGGCACCGCGATCGAACTGCTGGCGGCCGTGCCCTCCATCGTCTATGGCATGTGGGGCCTGCTGGTGTTCGGCCCCATCCTCGCCACGTGGGTGCAGGGGCCGCTGCAGTCCGCCTTTGCCGGCGTGCCGGTGCTGGGCCCGCTGTTCTCCGGCCCGCCGGTGGGCATCGGCATCCTCGCCGCCGGGATCATCCTGGCCATCATGATCATCCCCTTCATCGCCGCCGTGATGCGCGACGTGTTCGAGGTGACGCCGCCGATGCTCAAGGAGTCGGCCTACGCGCTCGGCTCCACCACCTGGGAGGTGGTGTTCCGCGTCGTGCTGCCGTACACCAAGGGCGGCGTGATCGGCGGGATCATGCTGGGCCTGGGCCGCGCGCTGGGCGAGACCATGGCGGTCACCTTCGTGATCGGCAACTTCAACCAGCTCGACACGCTGAGCCTGTTCGCGCCCGCCAACAGCATCACCTCAGCGCTCGCCAACGAGTTCGCCGAGGCCGGCGCGGGCATGCACCAGTCGGCCCTGATCTACCTGGGCCTGGTGCTGTTCTTCATCACCTTCGTCGTGCTGTCGCTGTCGAAGCTGCTGCTGGCGCGGCTGCGCCGCAACGAGGGGGCTTCGGCATGAATTCCACCGCCGAACGCCTGGTGCAGGCCGCGCTGCTGCAGCAGCAGCGCGAACGCAAGTACGGCCAGCGCAAGCGCATCAACCGCATCGCGCTGGCGCTGTCGCTGGCCGCCATGGCCTTCGGCGTGTTCTGGCTGGTGTGGATCCTGTTCGAGACGGTGCGCCTGGGCTTCGGCGGCCTCGCCTGGGCCACGGCCAGCCAGATGACCCCGCCGCCCAACGAGGCGGGCGGCATCCTCAACGCGATCTGGGGCTCGGTGCTGATGGTGGCGCTGGCCACCTTCGTCGGCACGCCGATCGGCATCATGGCCGGCATCTATCTCGCGGAATACGACCGCAGCGGCTGGCTGGGCAACACCACGCGCTTCGTCAACGACATCCTGCTGTCGGCGCCCTCCATCGTGATCGGGCTGTTCGTCTACGCGGTCGTCGTGGCGCGCTTCCGGCATTTCTCCGCCTGGGCCGGCGCCATCGCGCTGGCGCTGATCGTGATCCCGATCGTGATCCGCACCACCGAGAACATGCTGCTGCTGGTGCCGGCCGGCCTGCGCGAGGCGGCCTATGCCCTGGGCGCGCCCAAGTGGAAGGTGGTCTCCAGCATCACGCTGCGCGCCGCGCGCGCCGGCGTGGTCACCGGCGTGCTGCTGGCCGTGGCCCGCATCGCGGGCGAGACGGCGCCACTGCTGTTCACGGCGCTGAACAACCAGTTCTTCACCACCGACCTGAACGAGCCGATGGCCAGCCTGCCGGTGACGATCTTCAAGTTCGCCATGAGCCCCTACGAGAACTGGCAGCAGCTCGCCTGGGCCGGCGTCTTCCTCATCACGCTGGCCGTGCTCGGCCTGAACATCCTGGCGCGTGTGCTCACGCGCAACAAGCTCTGAACCGATCCATGCAAGCCTCGCTCGCTCCCGAAGCCGTGCGCACCAAGCTCGCGGTGCGCAACCTGGACTTCTACTACGGCAAGTACCACGCGCTGAAGAACATCAACCTGGAAATTCCGGAAAAGAAGGTCACCGCCTTCATCGGCCCCTCCGGCTGCGGCAAGTCGACGCTGCTGCGCACCTTCAACCGCATGTACCAGCTCTATCCCGACCAGCGGGCCGAGGGCGAGATCGCGTTCGACGGCGAGAACCTGCTCACCTCGAAGAAGGATGTCGCGCTGATCCGCGCCAAGATCGGCATGGTGTTCCAGAAGCCCACGCCTTTCCCGATGTCGATCTACGACAACATCGCCTTCGGCGTGCGGCTGTTCGAGAACCTCGACGCCGCCGAGATGGACGACAGGGTGGAATGGGCGCTCGAGAAGGCCGCGCTGTGGGAGGAAGTGAAGAACAAGCTGCACCAGAGCGGCTCGGGCCTGTCCGGCGGCCAGCAGCAGCGCCTGTGCATCGCCCGCGGCATCGCGATCAAGCCCGAGGTGCTGCTGCTGGACGAGCCCTGTTCGGCACTGGACCCGATTTCCACCGGCAAGATCGAGGAACTGATCACCGAGCTGAAGAAGGACTACACCGTGGTGATCGTGACCCACAACATGCAGCAGGCCGCGCGCGTGTCCGACTACACGGCCTACATGTACCTCGGCTACCTGGTGGAAGTCGGCGAGACGGAGCAGATCTTCTTCAAGCCCAAGCGCCAGGAGACCGAGGACTACATCACCGGCCGGTTCGGCTGAACGGGGAGCAGGGGTCATGGTGGACAAGCATCTTTCCACGCAGTTCGACAGCGAGCTCAATGCGCTGTCCTCGCGCGTGATGGAACTGGGCGGCCTGGTCGAATCGCAGATCCGGCAGGCGATCTACGCCCTGGCGAACTTCAACGCCGAGGTGGCGGCCCAGGTGGTCGAGGCGGAGCACCGCGTCAACCTGATGGAGCTGGAGATCGACCGCGAGCTCTCCTCCGTCATCGCCCGGCGGCAGCCCACGGCGCGGGACCTGCGCCTGCTCATGGCCATGTCCAAGGTCACCGCCAACCTGGAGCGTGTGGGCGACGAGGCCGAGCGCATCGCGCGCATGGTGCAGTCCATCCTGGGCAAGAGCGGCTCCATGCGCACGCTGCCGGCCAGCGAGCTGCGGGTGGCGGCGGACCTGGCCAGCGGCGAGCTGCGCCAGGCGCTCGATGCCTTCGCGCGCCTGGATTGCGCCAGCGCCCTGGCGATCCTGAAGGACGACGACGAGCTGGACCGCGAGTTCGACGGCTTCGTGCGCAAGCTGATCACCTACATGATGGAGGACCCGCGCACCATCTCCAGCAGCCTGGACCTGCTGTTCGTGGCCAAGGCCATCGAGCGCATCGGCGACCACGCGAAGAACATCGCCGAGTTCATCATCTACGTGGTCAAGGGTGCCGACGTGCGGCACAGTACGATGGAGCAGATCGAGACCACCGTGAAATCGCGCGGATGAAGCAGCAACCCCGCATCCTGATCGTCGAGGACGAGCCCGCGATCGCCGAACTGATCGCGGTGAACCTGCGCCACAACGGCCTGTCGCCGGTGTGGGCCGAGGACGGCGAGTCCGCGCAGCGCGAGATCGATGCGGTGCTGCCCGACGCGATCCTGCTGGACTGGATGCTGCCCGGGGCCACCGGCGTGCAGCTCGCGCGCCGCTGGCGCGCCGATGCCCGCACCAGGGGGATCCCGATCCTGATGCTCACCGCTCGCGGCGACGAGCCGGACAAGGTCGCGGGCCTGGACGCCGGCGCCGACGACTACATCACCAAGCCGTTCTCCACCCAGGAACTGCTGGCGCGCATCCGCGCCGTGCTGCGCCGGCGGGCACCGGAGAAGACCGCGGAGACGGTCGCGCTCGGAGGGCTCGCCCTCGATCCCGCGACCCACCGGGTCACGTGGCAGGGCAAGGCGCTCAAGCTCGGGCCGACCGAGTTCAAGCTGCTGCACTTCCTGCTGCAGTACCCCGAGCGCGTGCACAGCCGCCAGCAGCTGCTGGACCGCGTGTGGGGCGACCACGTGTTCATCGAGGAACGCACGGTGGACGTGCACGTCAAGCGGCTGCGCGAGGCCCTGGGCCCGGCCGGCGGCCTGGTCGAGACGGTGCGGGGCGCCGGCTACCGCATCACGGCGCAGCCGGGGAGCGCGTGAGCGCGCGTGTCCTCGCCTTCGCGCTGAGCCTCGCGGCCGGGGCCGTCATCGGCTGGCTGCTGGAGGGCTGGCCGGGCGCCACCTTCGGCGTCGCCGCCGGTGCGGCGCTGTGGTTCGCGCTCGACACCTTCGCCGCCACGCGCGTGCTGCGCTGGCTGGAAGCGGGCCAGTTGCGCGGCGCACCGTCCTTCGGTGGCGTCTGGGGCCGGGCCGCGGCGCGCGCCCGCCGGACCATCGCGGCGCGCGAGGAGCGCGCGGAAGACGCCGAGCGGCGCCTCGAAGCCTTCCTCGACGCGATCCGGACCTCGCCCAACGGCGTGGTGCTGCTGGACGCGCGGGGCAGCATCGAGTGGTTCAACCAGACCGCCTCGGATCACCTGGGCCTCGACCTGCAGCGCGACCTGCAGCAGCAGGTCGTCAACCTGCTGCGCGATCCGCGCTTCACGGAGTTCTACCACGCGGGCCACTACACGCAAGACGTCGTCATCGATGCGCCCGGCAGCACGCCCGCCCGCCCCCGGCGGCTCGCGCTGCACATCCACCCCTACGGCGAGGGGCGCCGCCTGCTGCTGTCGCGCGACGTGACGGCGGTGGAGCAGGCCGAGACCATGCGGCGCGATTTCGTGGCCAACGTCTCCCACGAGATCCGCACGCCGCTGACGGTGCTGGCCGGCTTCGTCGAGACGCTGCAGACCCTGGAACTGGCACCGCAGGAGCGCGAGCGCTACCTCGGCATGATGGCGCAGCAGGCGCAGCGCATGCAGATGCTCGTCGCGGACCTGCTGACGCTCTCCCGCCTGGAGGCCAGCCCGCCGCCGGGCGAGGGCGAGTGGGTGGCGGCGCAAGGCCTCATGGCGCAGGCGGAACAGGAGGCGCGCGCGCTGGCCGCGGTGCAGGCCAAGTCGCTGCGGCTGGTGTTCGAGCCCGCGCCCGGCCTCGCCCTGGGCGGCGCGCCGGGCGAGCTGCAAAGCGCCCTGTCCAACCTGGTGAGCAACGCGGTGCGCTACACGCCTTCCGGCGGCACCATCGAAGTCCAGGCCACGCCCGGCGACAAAGGGGGCGCGGTGCTGACGGTGCGCGACACCGGGCCGGGCATCGCGCCGGAACACCTGCCACGCCTGACGGAACGCTTCTACCGCGTGGACCGCAGCCGCTCGCGCGAAAGCGGCGGCACCGGCCTGGGTCTGGCCATCGTCAAGCACATCGTGCAGCGCCACGGCGGCGAGCTGCGCATCGACAGCGCGCCCGGGCGCGGCTCGACGTTCCGCATCGTGCTGCCGGCGGCGCGGGTGCGCAGCGCGGACGCCGCGCAGGCGCGCGAGCGCGCCTGAAACCTTGACCGGCGTCAGCGGCAGCGCGAATGCGCCTGCCATGCGCGCCATTCCGGGCTATGGTCAGTGCAGCGCGATCGCCGCGCAAGCGGATCCATGACCCTCCTGCCAGGCCCCACGTCCGCGGCCGTCCTCCCGTTCCAGCGGACCCCTGCCGTCGCCGCCCCGCCGGGCGCGCCGCTGCCCTTCCTCGATCGCGACCACAGCATCCTCGCCTTCAACGAGCGCGTGCTGGACTGGGCCCGGCGCAGCGAGGTGCCGCTGCTGGAGCGCCTGCGCTACCTGTGCATCGTGTCGTCGAACCTCGACGAGTTCTTCGAGGTGCGCTCGGCGCCGCACCTGCAGGCCCTGCAGCACGGCGAGCGCAAGGGCGCCTACACCGCCGCCTCCTTCGAGCGGCTGGCGGCGGCCGCCCACCGGCTGGTGGAGCAGCAGTACGCGCTGTACAACGGCGAGCTGACGGCCGCACTGCGGCAGCGGCGCATCGCGATCGTCTCGCACAGCGTGCGCAGCCCGCAGCAGCGGCGCTGGGTGCAGGAGTACTTCGAACGCGAGGTGCGGCCGCTGCTCGTGCCGATCGGCCTCGACCCGGCGCATCCCTTCCCGCAGGTGGCGAACAAGTCGCTCAACTTCATCGTGCGCCTGGGCGGTGCGGACGTCTTCGGCCGCCAGAACGAGATCGCGATCGTGAAGGTGCCGCGCGTGCTGCCGCGGGTGATCCGCATGCCGGCCCGGGTGAGCGGCGGCCGTACCTTGTTCGTGCTGCTCTCCAGCGTGATCCGCGCGCGGCTGGAGGCGCTGTTCCCCGGCCGCGAGGTCAGCGAGTTCTCGCAGTTCCGCGTGACGCGCCACTCCGACGTGGCGCTCGACGAGGACGACGTGCGCGACCTGCGCACCGCGCTGCGCTTGGGCCTGCAGCACCGGCACTACGGCGAGGCGGTGCGGCTGGAGGTGTCGGCGGGATGCTCCGAATACCTGTCGGCCTTCCTGCTGCAGCAGTTCGGCCTGCCGCCGCAGGCCCTGTACCGCGTGCGCGGGCCGGTGAACCTGGTGCGCCTGCAGCAGGTGATCGAGCTGGCCGACGCCCCGCGCCTGCTGTTTCCCCGCTACCGCGCGCCCTGGCCGCGCGCGCTGCCGCCCGCCGGCTCCTTCTTCCAGCGCCTGAAGGAGGGCGACGCGCTGCTGCACCTGCCCTTCGAGAGCTTCGACGCGGTGCTCGCCTTCCTGCGCGAGGCGGTGAACGATCCCGACGTGCTGGCCATCAAGCAGACCATCTACCGCACCGGTTCGGATTCGGCGCTGATGGACCTGCTGCGCGAGGCCGCGCTGCGCGGCAAGGAGGTGACGGCGGTCGTCGAACTCAAGGCCCGCTTCGACGAAGAGGCGAACATCAACTGGACGGAGAAGCTGGAGTCGACCGGCGCCCAGGTGGTGTACGGCGTCGTGGGGCTCAAGACCCACGCCAAGATGCTGCTCGTGACGCGGCGCGAGGGCAAGGCGCTGTGCCGCTATGCCCACCTGTCCACCGGCAACTACAACCCCACGACGGCACGGCTCTACACCGATCTGGGCTACTTCACGGCGGACCCGCAGCTCACCGAGGACATCGAGCACGTGTTCGTGCACCTGGCCAGCCAGAGCCGGCTGCCGCGCCTGAACCGGCTGTGGCTGGCGCCGTTCCAGCTGCAGCGGCGCCTGGTGGAGAAGGTGGACCTGCTCGCCGCGGCCGCCAGGCGCGGGACCGAGGCGCGCATCGTGCTGAAGATGAACGCCCTGACCGACGAGCCGCTGATGCTGGCCCTGGCCCGCGCCTCGCAGGCCGGCGTGAAGATCGACCTGGTGGTGCGCGGGGCCTGCATGCTGCGCCCCGGCGTGCCGGGCGTGTCGGAGCACATCCGGGTGCGCTCCATCATCGGGCGCTTCCTGGAGCACTCGCGCATCTTCTACTTCCGCCGCGGCGACGAGGAGGAGGTCTACCTCTCGAGCGCCGACTGGATGAACCGTAACATGCTGCGCCGGGTGGAACTGGCGTGGCCCGTGACCGACCCGCAGCTGCGCCAGCGCGTGGTCGACGAATGCCTGGTGCCCTACCTGCACGACGGCCTCGACGCCTGGGAGCTGCGGCCGGATGGCAGCTATGTCCGCATGCATCCGCGCGGGGCGGGCCAGGGGCACAGCGCGCAGCAGGAACTGATGGCCCTGCACGGCGGCCTGGCCGGCGCGCGCTGACGCGCCCTGCCTTCAGGCGGCGAGGGAGAAGAAGCTCAGGACGCGCGCCAGCAGGTCGCCGCGGGCGGGTGCCGGCGCGCCGGCCTGCGCCATGCGCGCGCCGCGCTCCGCGTTGCGCCGCTCGGCGATCGCCGCGACCTCGTGGGCGATCTCGGGCCGCTCGCGCAGCAGCTGCGCGAAACCGTCCTTGTCGAGGCGATAGCACTCCACCGCCGTCTGCGCGACCACCGTGGCGCCGCGCGGCTCGCCGGTGAGCATGCCCATCTCGCCGAACACGTCGCCCGCGCGCAGCGCGCCGATCACGACGCTGCCCTGCGGCCCCGCCACCGACACCTGGGCCTCGCCCTGGATGATCAGGTACAGCCAGTGCGCCACCGCGCCCTGGCGCGTCATGATGTCGCCGGCCGCGAACGGCGCGTGCACCAGGTGGCCGGCGAGGTGGGCCTGCTCGTCGCCGGAAAGCTGCGCGAACAGCTCCGTGCCGCGGATCGCCTGCAGCCGCCGCTCGAACTCGCGCCGCCCGGCGGCGGCGCGCCAGCTGTCGTTCTCCTTGATGGTCAGCCGCTCTTCCACCGGGACGCCCTGGCGCACGCCCGCGCGGGCCAGGGCGGCGAGCGCGTGGACGCGCACCGCGGAGTCTCCGGGGTCGTCGAACTGCGGATCGGCCAGCCAGTAGCGCAGCGTGTAGCGGCAGTACCCGGCCGCCAGCTCGCTGAGGATCGCGCTGGGCAGCGGCACGGTCAGCACGTGCGGGATCTGGCCGTCGAGCACGGCGCGCTCCAGCGCCGCGCAGACCGTCGCCGGGTCCGCCTCCGGGTCGATGTTGAAGCTGACCGCGCGGCGCCAGGCCAGCGGACCGTCGGCCGGCGCGCGGATCACCGTGAAGCGGTTCTTCATCAGCCAGCTGTTGGGAACCACCACCAGCTCGCGCGCGCGCGTCTCGATCGCGGTGTAGCGCCAGCGCACGTCGCTCACGCGGCCGCTGACGTCGTCCACGCGCACCCAGTCGCCCACGCGCAGGGAGTTGTCCAGCTGGAGCGCGACGCCTCCCAGCACGTTGCCCAGCGTGTCCTGCATGGAGAATGCGACCACCGCCGTGATCAGCGCGGAGGTGGTGAAAAGCTGCGACGGATCGACGCCCGACAGGCGCAGCCACACGAGGCACCAGGCCAGCGAGGCCGCCGTGACCGTCAGGTCCTGCGCGATGCGCGGCGCGGCCAGGTGCAACGCGGGCAGCAGGCCGCGGAACAGCAGCGTCGCGCCGAGCTGGATGACCGCGAGCCCCGCCAGCACGAGCGATGCGGCGCCGGCGGCCTGCGCGGCCACGCCGGCTGCGACATTCGCCGCGACGTGCGCGCCCAGCGCCAGCGCGATCAGCAGCCAGCCGGCGCGCAGCGAGCGCCGCTCCTGCGGGCGCAGCAGGCGGAAGGCGAGGGCCGCCGCGGCCAGCGCCAGCAGCACCCAGGGCAGCCCGCGCGGGTCCCCGGCCGCGGGCACGAACAGGTTCACTTGCGCCCCTGCGGACCGTCCCCGTGCAGCGCGTGCTCGATGCGCTCGCACAGGTGCCGCAGCACCTCGACGCGCGAGAACAGCTTGTCGTCCGAGGCGACGACGTGCCACGGCGCGACCTCGGTGGAGGTGCGGTCCACCATGTCGCCCACGGCGCGCTCGTACAGCGGCCACTTGTCGCGGTTGCGCCAGTCCTCCTCGGTGATCTTGAAGTTCTTGTGCGGCGTGGCCTTGCGCTCCTCGAAGCGGCGCAGCTGTTCGTCCGGCGTGATCGCCATCCAGAACTTCACCACGATCGCGCCGGCCTGCGCCAGCTGTTCCTCGAAGGCGTTGATCTCGTCGTAGCCCCGCATCCAGTCGGCGTCGCCGCAGAACTTCTCCACCCGCTCCACCAGCACCCGGCCGTACCAGGAGCGGTCGAAGATCGTCGCGTGGCCGTGGCGCGGCACGTGGCGCCAGAAGCGCCACAGGTAGGGCTGGGCGCGCTCCTCGTCGCTCGGCGCGGCGATCGGCACCACGCGGTAGTGGCGCGCATCCAGCGCCTGGGTGACGCGCCGGATCGTGCTGCCCTTGCCGGCGGCGTCCATGCCCTCGAACACGACGACCAGCGAGCGGGTGGCCAGCCGCGGGTCGCGGCTCAGGTTGGCCAGGCGCGCCTGCAGCGTCTCGAGCTGCTCGTCGTATTTCTTGCGCGGCAGGTTGCGCGTGTAGTCGAAGGAGGCCAGCAGGCTCTTGCCGTCGACGGCCGCCGGCGGCACGCTGACGCCCGCGGCGGGCGGCGGCGTCGGCTGCGCGGCGTCCTGCAGCGCCTGCAGCAGGTGCTGGCCCGCGGTCAGCGCGCGATAGGCTTCGTCCGAGCCTTCGACCACCAGCCACGGCGCCTCGCCGGTGCTGGTCTTGCGCAGGGCCTGCTCGCACACGCCGATGAAGTCGTCGTAGTGCTTGAAGCGTTCCCAGTCGTCCTTGGTCACCCGCCAGGCGTTCTTCGGGTCGCGCTCCAGCGTGCGGAAGCGCTCCTTGGCCGCTGCCTTCGAGAGATGGAACCAGAGCTTCAGCAGCACCGCGCCCTCGGCCACCAGCATCCTCTCGAAGTGGCGGATCTGCTCGAGCCGCTGGGCGAAGCGCGCCTTCTTCTCCGAGCCCATGACGTGCGCGAGGATCGGGTCGGTGTACCAGGAGCCGAACAGGATGCCGATGCGGCCCCGGGCCGGCAGCACCTGCCAGAAGCGCCACATCTCGGGCCGCTCGCGTTCCGCATCGTTCATGGGGCCGAAGGCCTCGGTGCGGATGTGGCGCGGGTCCATCCATTCGTTGAACAGGTTGACCGTCTCGCCCTTGCCGGCGCCGTCGACGCCGTTGACCAGGACGACCAGCGGCCGCTTGGCCTGTTCGAGGAGGGTGTACTGCGCGTCGAGGAGGGCGGAGCGCAGGGCCGGCTCGCGCTCCTTGTAGTCCTTCTTGCCGATGTGGTGGCCGATCTCCGCGGATTCGAACATCGCTGGCGTCCTGGCAGTGTCCCTGCCTCGCATTCGGCGCCCGGGCGCCGCGGCCATGTTTGACGGCTGTCAAGCTCCGGCCGGCAGCACCAGGCGCACGTGCCGCACGGCGCGCCACAGGATCAGCGGCAGCACCACCGCCAGCACCGCGAGCGCGAAGCTGCTGCCGATCCAGAAGGCCGCCGGGCTTTGCAGCGCTGTCCAGGCGCCCACGCCGCGATAGGCCAGCAGGTAGCCACCCAGCACGCCCACGCCCCACAGCAGCACGCAGTAGGCCACCAGCGGCGCCACGGTGACGCGGTAGGAGCGCAGCACGAACACGCACAGCGCCTGCATCGCATCGCCGAAGTGGTACAGCGCGACCCATGCGAGCAGCCCGGTGGCGAGCGCCGCCACTTCGCGGTCGGCCGAGTACAGCGAGGCCAGGCCGGCGCGCGCGAGCAGCATCCCGCAGCCCATGGCCACCGCGAGCGTGAGGCCGATGCGAAAGCCCGTGCGGATGCTGCCGCGGGCCTTCTTCGCCTCGCCGGCGCCGAGCCAGTAGCTCACGCGGGCGCTGGTGGCGATGGCGATCGACAGGGGCACCATGTACATCACCGCCGCGAGGTTGGCGGCGATCTGGTGCGCGGCGGCGGCCAGCGTGCCCTGGCGTGCGATGAACAGCGACATCAGCGTGAAGGACGTGACCTCCACCATGATCGCCAGGCCCGCGGGGATGCCGAGCCGCGCGAATTCGGCGATGGTGGGCCAGTGCGGCGGCTCCGGCCGCCGCCAGACCGCATAGGGGCGGTACAGCGGGCTCGCCCGCACCATCCACGCGGCCACGGCGAGGAACAGGTAGTTCACCACCACGGTCGCCCAGGCGCAGCCCACGGCGCCCATCGCGGGCACGCCGGCGCCCCCGAAGGCGAACCAGATCGTGAGCGGCACCTTCACCAGCATCGAGGCGAGCTGCAGCCACGTCACCAGCTGCGGATGGCCGAGGCTCTGGTTCAGCGTGCTGTACATGCGGAACAGCAGGGCGGGCGGCAACGCGAGGGCCAGCACCGAGAGGTAGCGGCGCACCTCGTCCTGCAGCGCGGGCGGCACCTCGGTGCCTTGCAGCAGCGCATTGGGAAACAGCAGGCCGAGCACGCCGGCGACGCTCGCCAGGCCGGCGAGGTACAGGGCCTGGCGCACCGAGCGGCCGACTTCGGCGTGCCGCTGCGCGCCGTGCAGCTCGGCCCAGATCGGCAGCAGCGCCTGCAGCACGCCCATGAGCGCGACGAACACCGTGATGTACACCGCCGAGCCGACGGACAGCGCGGCGAGCGCCTGCTGCGAATAGCGCCCGGCCACGATCGTGTCGGTGACGCCGAAGGCCATGGTGGCCAGCTGGCCGGCCAGCACCGTCGCGGCGTGGCGCGCGATGATGCCGCGTTCGGTCACTCGATACGTCCCGCTTCGGGCGGCCATTCGCTCACGGCGTCTTCTTGTACAGGAGGACGTTCTCGCGCGTGTCGGTCGGCCGCGGGATGCTGGCCACCAGCTGCCAGCGCGCCGGCGCGAAGGCCATGGGGACGGAGGCCTTGAGCTCCTCCGCTGCGATCAGCCACGGGCAGGAGCTCGGGGCCCCGGCCACGTGCAGGTCCAGCCCGCCGTGAAAGCGCAGCGCCGCGATCTGCGCGCGCGTGAGGCCGAAGACCTCGACGCAGCCGGGCGCGTCGATGCGCGCGCGCACGCGCTGCACCAGCGGCGCATAGCTGCGCGCGTAGTCGAGGGCCGGCAGCCACAGCGTCATCACCAGCAGCCAGCCGAGCGCGGCGCCGCCCGCCGGCAGCACCAGGCTCTTCCAGATCGCCTCGCGGCTGCGGGCCGTGCGCCAGCGCACCAGGGCGATCCAGGCGAGCGTGGCGGCCAGGGCGAGCACGAAGGGCAGCAGCGAGAACGAGGGCACGAAGCCGGGCGCCAGCCGCGCGACGTTCGCCGCCGGCTTGGGCGGCACGCCGGTCTGCATCGAGATCCAGATCACCCAGATCACGAGCGCGCAGCCGCTGAAGAACAGCAGGGTGAACCAGTCGATCAGCGCCGAGACGCTGCGCTTGAACGTCGGCAGCGCGAAGGCGGCGAGCGTCGCCATCGCCGGCAGGCTCAGGAGCAGCGCGCGGTCCGGGTTGGGGGCCAGCACGGAGGTGAGGATGCCCACCACCGCGAACCACAGCGGCAGGGCGACGTGGCGCCGCCCCAGCTGGCGCCGCCAGCGCCACACCGTCCACACGGCCAGCGGCCACGCCGGCCAGGTGAACCAGGCCAGCAGGCGGCCGATCGACTTCCAGTCGCGGGTGGCCGCGAAGGGGCCCGACGTGAGGCGCCATTCCCACATGTCGAAGGCCGCCGCCGCCACGCCCGCGGCGAGCGCCACGGCGACGATGAGGGCGAAGCCGCGGCTGCCGCGCGTGTCGGTGGCCGAGTCCTGCGGCGCATCGGCGAAGTGCAGCACGGCCCCGCCGAGGGCGAACAGGGTGGCCATCGCGGGCGCGCCACTCAGGCCCAGGCCGACGAGGCCCGCGCCCAGCGCGAGCGTCGGGACCGTCATGCGATAGGGCAACGCCGCCAGGCCGTAGAAGGTGAGGGCGGTGAACCCGAGCTGCGCCAGCGCGGGGGTGGTCTCGTGCGAGAGCTGCGCGAGCCCCAGGCACGCGATCAGCGCCAGCAGGCCGCCATCGGCCATGGCGCGGGCGTAGTCGGTGGGATGCGCCTCGCCGCCGAAGGCGAAGGGCACGGGCTGCGCGCCGGGCGTACGGGCGAGGAAGTAGACGCCGTACCAGGTGGCCAGCAGCGTCAGCACCAGCAGCGCGATGAAGGGCAGGCGCGCGGCGAAATCGGCCGCCAGCCAGGACGGGGCGATGCGCACGGCCCATGCGCCCAGCCAGTACGGCAGCAGCGCGTCGAACTCCGGCGGCTGGCCCAGCAGGTCGGGGTTGAGCCAGGGCGCGCGGCCGGTGGCCAGCTCGTACATGTAGCCGAACGCCATGATGTCCGCGTTCTTCCACGGCTCGCGGCCGATGAAGCCGGGCAGCACGTACGCCGCGCAGAACAGCAGCAGCGCCAGCCGGGGCAGGCGGCGCACGGCGCCCTGGGTGACGATGGCGGGGGTCGGCTGGTTCACGCGCGCGAGTGTGTCACACGGATGCGGGACGGCGGGAGCAACAAAAAAGGCAGCCTGCAGCTGCCTTTTCCGAAGGAAGCAGGTTCTTCTTACTTGGCGGCGGTCTTGCCGAACTTCTTGAAGAACTTGTCCACGCGGCCGCCCATGTCGTTCACGGACTTCTGGGTGCCCGTGTAGAAGGGGTGCGACTCGCTGGAGGTGTCCAGCTTGAAGAGGGGCAGCTCGCGGCCGTCGTCCATCTTCGTGGTTTCGCGGGTGGCGACGCAGGAACGCGTGACGAACTTGAAGCCGTTCGACAGGTCCACGAAGCACACGTCGCGGTAATTGGGGTGGATGCCTTCTTTCATGGGGTCCTCGTCAGCACCGGGAGCCGCGCCAGGACATCTGGCGTACTTTCCGGAAAGCCGGTGATTATAGCGTGGGTTCTGGAATGCGGACTTCCGGACGCAGAGGACGCGAAAGATACGCAGAGGACGCAAAGGAGACCGCGGAGAAGGATGAGGCAGAAGGTCGGAGGGACGCGGACACCCGCCTTAGGGATGTCCTTTCGCGTCCTCTGCGTACCCTTTGCGTCCTCCGCGTCCGGCAGTCCGCTCCCGCTTGCGCCGGTGGCTTTACCCGCCGCGCCGCATCATGTCGAAGAACTCCACGTTCGTCTTGGTGGCGCGCATCGACTTCAGGACCATCTCCATCGCCTCGATCTCGTCCATGTTGTACATGAACTGGCGCAGGATGCGGGTCTTCTGCAGGATCTCGGGGGCCAGCAGCAGTTCCTCGCGGCGCGTGCCCGAGCGATTGAGCTGGATCGAGGGGAACACGCGCTTTTCATACAGGCGGCGGTCGAGGTGCAGTTCGCAGTTGCCGGTGCCCTTGAACTCCTCGAAGATCACTTCGTCCATGCGCGAACCGGTGTCGATCAGCGCGGTGGCGATGATGGTGAGCGACCCGCCTTCCTCCACGTTGCGCGCCGCGCCCAGGAAGCGCTTCGGGCGCTGCAGCGCGTTGGCGTCCACGCCGCCGGTCAGCACCTTGCCCGACGAAGGCACGACGTTGTTGTAGGCGCGGGCCAGGCGGGTGATCGAGTCCAGCAGGATCACCACGTCCTTCTTCAGTTCGACCAGGCGCTTGGCGCGCTCGATCACCATCTCGGCCACGTGCACGTGGCGGGCGGCGGGCTCGTCGAAGGTGGACGCGATCACTTCGGCCTTCACCGAGCGCTGCATGTCCGTCACTTCCTCGGGGCGCTCGTCCACCAGCAGCACCATCATGTAGCTGTCGGGGTAGTTGGCGGCGATGGCGTGTGCCATGTGCTGCATCATCACCGTCTTGCCGCTCTTGGGCGGCGCCACGATCAGCGCGCGCTGGCCCTTGCCGATCGGCGCGATGATGTCGATCACGCGGCCGGTGATGTTCTCTTCGCTCTTCAAGCCGTCACGTTCGAGGCGCATCTGTTCCCGCGGGAACAGGGGCGTCAGGTTCTCGAACATGATCTTGTGCTTGTTGTCCTCCGGCAGGCCGCCGTTGACCTTGTCGAGCTTGGTCAGCGCGAAGTAGCGCTCGCCGTCCTTCGGCGTGCGCACTTCGCCCTCGATCATGTCGCCGGTGTGCAGGTTGAAGCGGCGCACCTGCGAGGGCGAGATGTAGATGTCGTCGGTGCTGGCCGTGTAGCTCGTGTCGGGGCTGCGCAGGAAGCCGAAGCCGTCCGGCAGGATCTCCAGCACGCCGTCCGCGAAGACCTGCTCGCCGGCGCGGGCGCGCTTCTTGATGATGGCGAACATCAGCTCCTGCTTGCGCATGCGGCCGGTGTTCTCGATCTCGAGCTCTTCGGCCTGCTTGAGGACTTCCGAGACGTGCAGCGCCTTGAGTTCGTTCAGGTGCATGGAGTTACCCCGTGGGGAGTTCTTGTCGGTGGTCTGGGGGAGGTTCGTTGCGGGGCGAGAGGTGCCCAGCGAACCGGAACTCGAACTGCGCCGCCCCGGGCGGCTGGCAGTGATTGGGCGGAATTATGCAGCAAAAAATCGGCAGGGGGCGAATGCCGCGCTCCCAGACGGCAAACGGGGCCCGAGGCCCCGTCCGGCGACAATCCTTGCGCCCGCTTACGCCAGTTGCTGGTCGATGAAGGCGGTGAGCTGCGCCTTGCTCATGGCGCCCACCTTGGTGGCGGCGAGCTGGCCGTCCTTGAACAGCATCAGCGTGGGGATGCCGCGGATGCCGAACTTGGCGGGGACGTCGCGGTTCTCGTCCACGTTCATCTTGGCGATCTGCAGCTTGTCCTTGTAGGCGACGGAGACTTCGTCGAGGATGGGCGCGATCATCTTGCACGGGCCGCACCACTCCGCCCAGTAGTCGACCAGGACCGGCTTGTCGGCCTTCAGGACGTCGGATTCGAAGGACGCGTCGGAGATGTGCTTGATCAGGTCGCTGGCCATTGGGTTCCTCTTGGTGCGGGTGCCGCCGCTTGCGCTGCGAGAGAGGAAATTGTGACAGAAACGGGAAGGCGGGGCCGGCGTGGGGAGAAGGGCTTCGCTATCGTCGCGATAGCACTCGCCTGCGCGCGCGGCGCCGCGCGATGCGGCCGCCGCGCAATGGCGATCAGAAGGTGGTGCGGTAGTAGATCATCGGGCGGCCGTCCTTGCGCTTCAGGGAGATCTTCGCGCCGCTTTCGAGTTGCAGGCCGATGAAGCCGCGTTCGAGCGCGAAGGGCTTCCTGGCCGCCGCGGCGAGGCCCATTTCGAAGCGCGCGCCATACACGGGCTGGCGTGCCTGCACGAGCGAATAGGCGTCGTCGTCGGTGTTCATGCGCCGCCAGGCGGTGATGTCCACGTGCTGGCTCTGCAGCCGATGGCTCCAGCGCAGGCCGAGGTCGAAGCTCGGCCGCTGCGGCTGCAGGCCGAAGGGCTGCTGGCCCTGGCGCGCCGCGAAGCCGCTCATCCCCACCACGGCGCCGAGGCCGAAGCTGGAGGGGCGCGACGGGAACAGGGCGACGTCCACGCGTGGCGCCTGGAAGCCGGCGTCCTGCGCGTCGAAGCGCGGCAGCGTGCTCGCCTGCACCTCGAGCCGCATCGCGGGCTCGACCCGGGCCTGCGCGACCAGCACCTCAGCGCTCGACTGGGGCGCTTCCTGGGCCCAGGCCAGCGGACACGCGGCCCACAGAGCGCTTGCGGCGCAGGCAACGATGCGAAGCTTCCTGTGCATCTCGGCGCAGTCGGCGCCAGCGTCAGCGGTCTTCTCCATGGCTCACCTCCCAGTGATGCGAAGAAGTCTGGCAGGGCAGTGGCGCGAAGTTTGTGGGATGTCTCGTCGGAAGTATGTAAGACCGCACCCGCCTCCTGCCTGGAAGGGGGAGGACAGGGGACGGACGGCATCCCGCCGGTCGCGGGCGCGACCGGAAACGTCCGGGAGACGTGGCGCGGGCGCTATTCGCCCGCGTGGTGCCAGCGCTCTTCCGGCAGCGCCTTCAGCGCATCGTGCACTTTCTGCAGCACGCCCTGGACGGCGGCCCACTCGATGTGTTCGCGCAGGCGTGCGCGCTTCTCCAGCGGCGGCAGTTCGTCCCACTCCTCGCGCGTGGCGGGCACGCGCGCGAGCTGCTCGCACTTGTTCGGCAGCCACTCGTAGAGCCGCCGCCAGACCAGCGGCTTCGGGCAGATGCGGTTGTTGCGGCGCGTCTCCAGCAGCACGTCCTCGACGTTGAGGATGTGGGGAAGCGCGGCAGGCGGATGCAGGGCGGCCGGCTCGGTCTTCTTGAATCCGCGCTCCTGCGCGTCCTGCAGCGACTGGAAGAGGGCCCAGGACGTGTCGGTGTTCTTCTCCAGCACCTCGATGTCGTGCGCCGGGGCGCTCCGGGGGACCGGCTTGCGCGTGATTTCCGGTGGACCTGCCACGTTCCCTCCAACTTCCTTGGTGCCCTCTCAGGACTCCAAATGTAATTGGATGTTTCAACGAGGGGAACCCGGCGCACGGGGTGCGGGTGCATGCGCATCGGTGCGCTGTCCGCTTCCGTGACTTAGTTGGCGGGCGACCGTGGGCGCGGCGCATCGCAAGCGCCCGGCAAGCGCGAAGGCAGTGCGCCGCGCGTGGACGCGGGCATGCGTGCACGAGCACGCCGGGCAGCAGGCAGGAGGTGGACACGCGCTCTCCGCATCGATTCGTGGGCCTGCCTTCAGGCTAGGAACGATCGCGGAGAGGATGTTGCGGACCGTCAAGGACGACGTTCCGGAGAAAGAGGAGTTGACGAGCCTTACCCCCGGCACTGGCTCCACAGTTAGGGCTGCTTGGTTCCCCACCTGACCCGGTTGGCCGCTTCACCATGCGGGGAGGCCCGTCAGCTGTCATTCTACCTGCGGACGGCGACGCTCCTTCGCCGGGCATGGATGACGTTCTGCGAGAATCTCGCTCCATGTCGTATCTCGTGCTCGCCCGGAAGTACCGGCCCCGGACCTTCAGCCAGATGGTCGGCCAGGAGCACGTGGTGCAGGCGCTCACGAATGCGCTGGAGCAGCAGCGGCTGCACCACGCCTACCTCTTCACCGGCACGCGCGGCGTGGGCAAGACGACCGTCTCGCGCATCCTCGCCAAGTCGCTGAACTGCCAGGGCCCGGACGGGCAGGGCGGCATCACCGCCACGCCCTGCGGCGTGTGCCAGGCCTGCACCGAGATCGATGCGGGCCGCTTCGTCGACTACACCGAGCTCGATGCGGCCTCGAACCGCGGCGTCGACGAGGTGCAGTCGCTGCTCGAACAGGCCGTCTACAAGCCGGTGCAGGGCCGCTTCAAGGTCTTCATGATCGACGAAGTGCACATGCTCACGGGGCACGCGTTCAACGCGATGCTCAAGACGCTGGAGGAGCCGCCCGAGTACCTCAAGTTCGTGCTGGCCACGACCGATCCGCAGAAGGTGCCCGTCACCGTGCTCTCGCGCTGCCTGCAGTTCAACCTGCGGCCGATGGCGCCGGAGACGATGCAGGAACACCTGGCGCGCGTGCTGGAAACGGAGGCCGTGCCGGCCGACGCGCAGGCCCTGCGGCTGCTGTCGCGCGCGGCGCGCGGCTCGATGCGCGATGCGCTCTCGCTCACCGACCAGGCGATCGCGTTCGGGGCCGGGCAGCTGCGCGAGGCCGCGGTGCGGACGATGCTCGGAAGCGTCGACCGCAGCCACGTGTTCCGGCTGGTCGAGGCGCTGGCGCAGGGCGACGGCAAGACGGTGGTCGAGACCTCCGAGGACCTGCGCCTGCATGGCCTGAGCGCCGGCGCGGCGCTGGAGGAAATGAGCCTGGTGCTGCAGCGCATGGCAGTCGTGCAGGCCGTGCCGGAAGCGGCGGACACGCGCGACGAGGAAGGCGCGGCGATCGCGCGGCTGGCGGCGCTGATGCCGGCGGACGAGACGCAGCTGCTTTACAGCATCTGCCTGCACGGGCGCGGCGAGCTGGGGCTGGCGCCGGACGAATATGCGGCGCTGACGATGGTGCTGCTGCGGCTGCTGGCGTTCAAGCCGGGGGCGGCTCAAAAAAAAACTCTAGCGAAGGCTGATCACGCCGAAAGCGCTGGGGTTCGCGCGGCTCACCACCAGCCTACGAATACCGCTCCATTGCCCACGCGCGATGCCGACGGTAGGCTGGCGGTGCGCGGCGAAAGCCCGCACCCCAGCGTTTCTTCGTCACCACCGCAACCCCTTCGTTCCGACGTTGCCGCACCCACGGCACGGTCTCCTGCGCCCGGCGCCGCGCCACCATCCCCGCAACCCCCGCGCCCCACCGCGCCCCCCGGCCACGTCCTGCCCGTCGTCGAACCGCGCCAGGCCGGCACCCGCCCCTCCGCTGCGCCATCGGCCAACAACGGCGAGGTCGTCGGCGTGCCCGTGCGCGTCCCCCCCGAGCCCGCCCGCGAGACGCCTTCCGCCGTGCCCTCCGTCGCGCCCACGCCCGACGGCGACTTCTGGCAGGACACGGTGCAGCAGCTCGTCGAACGCGAGGCCATCACAGCGCTGGTGCGCGAACTCGCGCTGCAGGCCCAGCTGGTGGCGCGCGACGAGGGCCACTGGATGCTGCGCGTGGAGCGCGAATCGCTGAACCAGGCCGTCGCCCGCGAACGCCTGCGCAATGCGCTGCAGGCCCTCGGCCACGCCGTGGACCTGTCGGTGGAGGTGGGGACCGTGACCGACAGTCCGGCCCGGCGGAATGCGGCCGCGGCGGCGCGCCGCCAGCAGGCGGCCGAACAGATCATCTACAACGACCCCTTCGTGCAGCAGATGCAGCGCGAGTTTGGGGCGAAAATCGTCCCGGGCAGCATCAAGCCCGTCGAGAAACACTGAAGAGAGCACATCATGTTCAACAAGGGACAGCTGGCCGGCCTCATGAAGCAGGCGCAGGCAATGCAGGACAACCTGAAGAAGGCGCAGGAAGAGCTGGCCCTCATCGAGGTCACCGGCGAATCCGGCGCGGGCCTCGTGAAGGTCGTCATGACCTGCAAGCACGACGTCAAGCGCGTCACCATCGACCCGAGCCTGCTCGCGGACGACAAGGACATGCTGGAGGACCTCGTGGCCGCCGCCTTCAACGCCGCCGTGCGCAAGGCCGAAGAGACCTCGCAGGAGAAGATGGGCAAGCTGACGGCGGGCCTGCCTCCCGGCATGAAGCTGCCGTTCTGAAGGTTTGGCAGAACCTTCTCTCCAGGCGCTGATCGAGTCGCTGCGGCGCCTTCCGGGCGTGGGCGTGAAATCCGCCTCGCGCATGGCGTTCCACCTGCTGCAGCACGACCGCGAGGGCGCCCAGGTGCTCGCGCAGGCCCTGCAGCAGGCCGTCACGCGCATCCGCCATTGCAACCTGTGCCACACCTTCACCGAAGACGAGGTGTGCGTGACCTGCCGCAACCCGCAGCGTGACCACGGCAAGCTGTGCGTGGTGGAGACGCCCGCCGACCAGGCGGCGGTGGAGCGCACGCAGGCCTACAACGGCCTGTACTTCGTCCTCATGGGCAAGCTGAGCCCGCTGGACGGGATCGGCCCGAAGGACATCGGGCTGGAAAAGCTGTTCTCGCGCGCCACCGACGGCGAGGTGCAGGAGGTGATCCTGGCCACCAACTTCACCGCCGAAGGCGAAGCCACGGCGCACGTGATCGCCGAGGCGCTGAAGCAGCGCGGATTGAGGGTCTCGAGGCTGGCCCGCGGCGTGCCCGCGGGCAGCGAACTCGAATATGTCGATTTGGGGACCATCGCGCATGCGCTGGTCGACAGGAGGAGCAAGTAACGATGGCTTACGCGCGGTTCACCGTCGCCCATTGGTGTGTCCTGATCGCGGTGCTGCTGCCCTATGCGTGCGCATACGTGGCGAAGTTCAGGGGGTTCGGCAAGCCGCGCAGCGCGGGCGGCTACGACAACGCCGACCCGCGCGGCTGGCTCGCGCGCCAGGAGGGCTGGCAGGCTCGTGCCAACGCGGCGCAGGCGAACAGCTTCGAGGCGCTGCCGTTCTTCATCGGCGCCGTCCTCATCGCGCACCAGGTGGGGGCCCCGCAGACGCGGCTCGATATCCTGGCGGTCCTGTTCGTCACCCTGCGGATCATCTACATCGTGATGTACGTGGCGGGCCTGCCCACGACGCGTTCGGCGATCTGGGCGCTCGCCTTCCTCGCCAACCTCGGCATCTTCCTCGGCGCCTGGCATTAGGCCCTGTCCCTAAGCGCCCCCGCGAAGGCGCCGAACGACCCGTGTTTTCCCGCAGGGGATGGTCCTGATGCGGTGCACACAAGAGCGCACTACGCTCCTGCATCGACAAGAACACGGTGCACACGCGAGGGATGCCCATGAAGAGGACACTGTTGAACCGCCGCTCGTTCACGCTGCTCGCCGCCGCCGCGGTGGCCGTGCCGGTGCTGCGGGCGCAGGGGCGCCCCGAGAAGAGCAAGATCGCCATCGCGGTGGGCGGCAAGGCCGCGTTCTACTACCTGCCCCTGACCATCTCCGAGCAGCTGGGGTACTTCAAGGCCGAGGGACTCGACGTCGAGATCTCCGACTTCGCCGGCGGCGCCAAGGCGCTGCAGGCGCTGGTGGGCGGCTCGGCCGACGTGGTGAGCGGTGCCTACGAGCACACGATCAACATGCAGGCCAAGAACCAGTTCATCCAGTCGATCGTGCTGATGGGCCGGGCGCCGCAGATCGCGATGGGCGTGTCCACCAAGGCCATTCCCAACTACAAGGGCCTGGCGGACCTGCGGGGCAAGAAGATCGGCGTGTCCGCTCCCGGCTCGTCGACCAACATGGTCGCCAACCTCGTGCTCTCGCGCGCCGGCATCAAGTCCACGGACGTCAGCTGGGTCGGCGTCGGCACGTCGGCGGGCGCGCTCGCCGCCCTGCGTTCGGGCCAGATCGACGCCATGAGCAACACCGACCCGGTGATGACCATGCTGGAACAGAAGGGCGACGTGCGCATCATCAGCGACACGCGCACCCTCAAGGGCACGCAGGAAGTGTTCGGCGGCCCCATGCCGGCGGCGTGCTTCTACACGCACGGCGAGTTCGTGAAGTCCCATCCCAACACCTGCCAGGGGCTGGCCAACGCGATCGTGCGCTCGCTCAAGTGGCTGCAGACGGCCGGTCCCAGCGACATCATCAAGACCGTGCCCGAGAGCTACCTGCTCGGCGACCGCGCGCTCTACCTCGCCTCCTTCAACAAGGTGCGCGAGGCGGTCGCCCTCGACGGCCTGCTGCCGGAGGAGGGCGCGCGCACGGCGCTGAAGGCGCTGGCGAGCTTCGACCCGTCGATCAAGGCCGACAAGATCGACCTGTCGCGCACCTTCACCAACGACTTCGCCCGCCGCGCGAAGGAGAAGTACAAGGCTTGAGCGCCGCCCGGCCGCCCGAAGGCGCTCGCCCCCTCCGCTTGCGCAGGGGGGAGGAGGAGGAGTCCGCGAAGCGGACGGATCCTGGGGGAGGTTTCCTGTGAGCGCGCAGGCCGCCCCGGCCCTCGAGCTGCGCGACATCACGGTCACCTTCCGCTCGCGCGAGGCGCCGGGACAGCGCTACACCGCGGTGGCGCACACCAGCCTCGCGGTTGCCCCCGGTGAATTCGTCTCGGTGGTCGGCCCCACCGGCTGCGGCAAGTCGACGCTGTTGAACATCGCCGCCGGCCTGCTCGAGCCCTCCGGCGGCGAGGTCCGCGTGTTCGGCGAGCCGCTGGCGGGCCTGAACCGGCGCGCGGGCTACATGTTCCAGTCCGACGCGCTGATGCCCTGGCGCAGCGCGCTGGCCAACGTGATGGTCGGCCTGCAGTACCGCGGCCTGGCGGACGCCGAGGCGCGCCGGCAGGCCGAGGCCTGGCTCGCGCGCGTGGGCCTGGCCGGCTTCGGCGACCGCTACCCGCACCAGCTGTCCGGCGGCATGCGCAAGCGCACGGCGCTGGCGCAGACGCTGGCACTCGACCCCGACATCATCCTCATGGACGAACCCTTCAGCGCGCTCGACATCCAGACGCGCCAGCTGATGGAAAACGAGGTGCTGGCGCTCTGGGCGGCGAAGAAGAAGGCGGTGCTGTTCATCACGCACGACCTCGACGAGGCCATCGCCATGAGCGACCGCGTCGTGGTGCTGTCCGCCGGACCGGCGACGCGTCCGATCGGCGAATTCGCGATCGACCTGCCGCGCCCGCGCGACGTGGCCGACGTGCGCGGCGAACCGCGCTTCGTGGAACTGCACGGCCGCATCTGGGCGGTGCTGCGCGAGGAGGTCCTCGAGGGCTACGCGCAGCAGCTCAAGAGCCCGGCATGAGCCCGCGCACGAGCGAGCGCAGCTTGCGCGCCTGGCAGGTCGCCGTGCTGGTCGCGATGCTGCTGCTGTGGCACGCGATCTCGCGCAACGAGCAGACCGCGTTCTTCCTCGGCGAGCCGGTGAAGGTCGCGGGCCGCGTCTGGTCCTGGTTCCTGCCGGTGGACGTGGGCGCGAACGCGCTGTTCCCGGAGGGGCTGGCGGGGCGGGCGGACATCTACGTGCACCTGGGCGTCACGCTGCTGGAGACGGTGCTCGCGTTCGCGATCGGCACGGTGCTGGGTCTCGCGGTCGGCCTGTGGCTGGCGCTGGCGCCGACGGCCAGTGCGATCTCCGAACCCTACATCAAGGCGCTGAACTCGATGCCGCGCGTGATCCTCGCGCCGATCTTCGCGATGTGGTTCGGGCTGGGCATCTGGAGCAAGGTGGCGCTGGCGGTCACGCTGGTGTTCTTCATCGTGTTCTTCAACGTGTACCAGGGCGTGCGGGAAGTCAGCCCGGTGGTGCTGGCGAACGCGCGCATGCTGGGGGCCAGCCGCAGGCAGTTGCTGCGCACGGTCTACCTGCCCAGCGCGACGAGCTGGGTCTTCTCCAGCCTGCACACCTCGGTGGGGCTGGCCTTCGTCGGTGCGGTGGTGGGGGAATACCTCGGTTCGGCGCGCGGCGTGGGCTACCTGATCCTGCAGGCCGAGGGAACGTTCGACGTCAACACGGTGTTCGCCGGGATCGTGGTGCTCACGGCCTTCGCCCTGCTGCTCGATGCGCTGGTGGGGCGCATCGAGCGGCGGCTGATGAAGTGGCAGCCGCGTCAGGGCGAGACCGAAAGGCTCTAGGACCGCAGCGGGTTGTTCGGGAAACGGTCGCGGTTGTTGCGGATGCCGTCGCCGTCGCGATCGCGGTCGTTGCGGTTGCGGATGCCGTCGCGATCCAGGTCGCCGTTGGGGCCCATGCGGGCGACGTGCCGTACGTTCGGCACGTTCGGGTTCGGGTCGCGCGCGTTCGGGATGCCGTCGCCGTCGCGGTCGCGGTCGCTGCGGTCCGCGATGCCGTCATGGTCCATGTCGTGGCCGCGCACCCAGCGCGTCTGGTTGAACACGTTCGGATTCGGGTCGCTCCGGTTGGCGAAGCCGTCGCCGTCGCGGTCGTTGTCGTAGCGGTTCTGGATGCCGTCGCGGTCCAGGTCGCCCCTGGGGCTCAGGGACTGCGCCGCGTGGGAGGCGGCACCGAAGGTCATCAGCGAAGCGGCCACGAGGGCGCCCATCAAGGTCTTGTTGCGCATGCGAAAACTCCTTCTTTCGATGACTCCACATTGCGCCCTCCGGCGCCCGCGTCCAAGGGGCAAGGTCCCGTTAAGTGCGTGGGAGCCGTCCTAAGCAAAAGGTGTGACCCCAACGAAAAGAGGCCCCTGGGGGCCTCTCGACGGGGGACCGAGCCTCAGCTGCGGCGCGGGTTGTACGGGCGACGATCACGGCGGTTCGGCACGCCGTCGCCGTCGATGTCGCGGTCGTAGCGGTTCGCGATCCCGTCGCGGTCGAAGTCGCCCTCCGGATGGTTGCGCGCGTACTGCCGGTTCTCGCGTTCGACCATGCGGCGTTCCCAGCTGTTGCCCACCAGCACCCAGCTGCCGTCGGCGCGCTGCACCCAGCGCGGCTCGCGGTACTCGTAGCCCGCGCGGTCGCGGACCCAGTGGCCCTCCATCCAGGCGTATTCGTTGCCGCGCCACTCGTAGTGGCCGGGCGCCCACACCCAGCCTTCGCGCGCGGCGGGAACGACTTCGTGGCGCGGCGGTGGCGGGGCGACGGACACGACGGCGCTGTACTGCGCCTGCGCCGCGGCGCCGAAGCCCATGAGCGCGGCGGCGAAGGCCGCGGCAAGAAGCGACTTGCTTTGCATGTGGAGACTCCCTTGGTTGATGGAATCCCCACACTGTCGCGGCGGTGCGGCGGCCGCGGCATCAGAGCGCGGCGGCAACAACCGTCGGAGTCGTCCTGCGAGAGGACAGGGCGGTTACATCGTGACGCGGGCGCTTTACCCGCGTCGCACCTGGCTCAGCGGCGCTTCTTCTTCGCCACCGCCGGCCGATGGGCCGCCCCGCGCGTGCTTGCCTTCACGGGCGCGCCGCGGGTGGAGGTCCGCACGACGGCCTTGCCCGGAACGCGCACCGCGGCGCGCGCCACCGCGCGCACGGGCAGGTGCAGCACCACCGGCTGGCCCGGCTTGAAGGCGGCCGAGGCAGCGATGTGGTTCCACTCCGCGACCTGCGCGGGGCTGAGCTTGTAGCGGCGCGCCATGGTGGCGACGGAATCGCGCCGGCCGGCCTTCACCACCGTGCGGCGGGTGACGATCTCGGGCGCGAGGCTCAGCTGCGCGTTGTCGGCCACGTGCACGGCCACGTCCTTCTGGCTGGCGCTGCCGCGCGGCACGATCAGCACCGAGCCGGCCTTGATCAACATGCGCGGCGGGATGCTGTTGACGGCGCGCAGGTCGCCTTCGTTCATGCCCACGCGGCGCGAGGCTTCGGCGGCGCTCATCGTCGCGGGCGCCGTCCAGGCCGTCCAGGTGGCGTACTTGCCTTCGCTGTGGGCTTCGAAGTTGCGCTTGAAGACGGTGGCGTTGTCCCAGGGCAGCAGGATCTGCGGCGTGCCGGCCGCGAGGATCACCGGCCGATTGAGCTGCGGGTTGAGCGCCTTGAAGTCCTCCAGTTTCACGTCGGCCAGGCGCGCGGCCAGTTCGACGTCCATGTCCCGCTGCAGCGTGACGGTCTGGAAGTAGGGGTGGTTGTTGATCAGGGGCAGTTCGGCGCTGAACCGCTCCGGGCTGGCGACGATGTTCTTGACCGCCTGCAGCTTCGGGACGTAGTTGCGCGTCTCGTCCGGCATCTTCAGGTCGGTGTAGGCGGTGCCGAGGCCCGCACGCTGGTTGCGCTGGATGGCGCGGCTCACGTTGCCTTCGCCCCAGTTGTACGCGGCCAGCGCCAGGTGCCAGTCGCCGAACATGCCGTGCAGCTTCTGCAGGTAGTCCAGCGCGGCGCGGGTGGACTCCAGCACCGAGCGGCGGTCGTCGCGGAACACGTTCTGCTTCAGGTCGAAGTTCTTGCCGGTGGCGGGCATGAACTGCCACATGCCGGCGGCGCGCGCGCTGGAGACGGCCTGCGGGTTGAAGGCGCTCTCGATGAAGGGCAGCAGCGCCAGCTCGGTGGGCATGTTGCGGCGCTCGAGTTCCTCGACGATGTGGAACAGGTACTTGCGCGAGCGGTCCGTCATGCGCTGCAGGTAGTCCGGCCGGGTCGAATACCACTGCTCCTGCTGCCGCACGAGGTCGCTTTCGAGGTTCGGCATCTTGAAGCCGGCGCGGATGCGCGACCACAGTTCCGGGGGCGGCTCGAGCGAGGCCACGGGCAGCGAGCTCAGGTCCGAGCCCTTGAGCGCCGACAGGTCCCCGGAGGGGATTACCGCCGGCAGCGGCGGCGCGGCCTCGGTCGCCTTGGCGACTCGGGCGGGCTGTTCCTTCTTCGCCGCGCCGGCGTCGAGGGTGTCGACTGGCGCCGGTCCGTTCGTGGTGGCGCAGCCGGCAAGAGCCAGCATGGCGGTGAGGGCGAGCAGCTTGTACGTCATCTGAACCCGTTCTTCCATTGGCGCAGGGTCGCGAACACCGCGACCTGGTCTGCTTCGTCCGCCCCGTCGTGATCGTGGGCGGCCCGCGCGACGGCCGGAATGCCGGTGCGCAGGAAAGGATTGATGCTGCGCTCCAGCGCGATGGTCGAAGGCAGCGTGGGCTCGCCATGCGAGCGCCGTTGCTCGCATTGTTGCCGGTAATGGTCCAGCTGCGCGTTTCCAGGCTCGACCGCTGTGGCAAATTTCAGGTTTGAGAGGGTGTATTCGTGTGTACAACACACGCGGGTGGCCCCGGGCAGGGCCGCGAGCTTGTCCAGGGAGTCCAGCATCTGCGCCGGCGTGCCTTCGAACAGGCGCCCGCAGCCGCCGGAAAAGAGCGTGTCGCCGCAGAACAGGAGCGGCGCGCCGTCCATGTCTTTACAGAAGTACGCGATGTGGCCGGCCGTGTGGCCGGGGACATCGAGCACCTCGAACACGAGCCCCAGCGCCTCGATGCGGTCGCCTTGCGCGAGGCGCTGCAGCGGCTGCGGGATGCGCTCGCGCGCCGGGCCGAACACCCGCGCGCCGGTGGCATCGCGCAGGGCGTCGAGGCCGCCGATGTGATCCGGGTGGTGATGCGTGACTAGAATCGCCTCCAGTTGCAGGCCGCTCGCCGTGAGGAATTCCCGCACGGGGTCGGCGTCGCCCGGGTCGACGACCAGCGCCCGCTGTCCGTCGTGCAGCAGCCACAGGTAGTTGTCCTGGAAGGCGGGCAGCGGAATCAAGTTCATGAGCGACGCGATTATAGGAATGCACGAGTGGTTCGAAACCCCGCCCGGCAGGTATCTGCTGGCGTGGGAGCGGGCCGAGTTCGACCGCGCCGTGGCGGACATCTTCGGCTACCACGCGCTGCAGGTCGGGCTGCCCGAGCTCGATGCGCTGCAGGCCAATCGCATGCCGCACAAGTGGCTGGCGCTCAGCGAAGCGCAGGCCGTGAAGGCCCCGGTGAAGCCGGACATCGTCACCAGCTTCAGCGCGCTGCCGTTCGAGGCGAACAGCCTCGACCTCGTGGTGCTGCCGCATTCGCTGGAACTGAACGTCGATCCGCACGCCACCCTGCGCGAGGTGGAGCGCGTGCTGGTGCCGGAGGGCAAGGTCGTGATCTGCTGCATCAATCCCGCCAGCCTCTGGGGCCTGCGCCAGCGGCGCGCGCACGTCTACCGGCGCCTGGGCTTCGGCGAGCTGTACCTGCCCGACGCGGGCGACTTCATCGGCTACTGGCGCCTGCGCGACTGGCTGCGCCTCCTGAGTTTCGAGGTCGAGACCAGCAGCTTCGGCTGCTGGCGCCCGGCGTTCTCCAGCGAGAAATGGCTGGAGCGCTTTTCCTGGCTGGACGCGGTGGGGGAGCGCTCGTGGCCGATCTTCGGCGCGGTGTACTTCATCGTCGCCGTCAAGCGCGTGCGCGGCGTGACGCTCATCTCCCCGGCGTGGAAGCGCGCCAAGCGCCCGGCGACGGCGCCGGTGCCCGTCGCCAACCGCAGCCGGCGCGAGCGGCAGGAACCGACCCTCATCGAATGAACCAGATCGAGATCTACACGGACGGGGCCTGCAAGGGCAACCCCGGGCCGGGCGGCTGGGGCGTGCTCCTGCGCTCCGGGGACAACCAGAAGGAGCTGTACGGCGGCGAGCCCAGCACCACCAACAACCGGATGGAGCTGATGGCGGTGATCCAGGCGCTCGAAGCGCTGAAGCGGCCGTGCGCGGTGACGCTCTACCTGGACAGCCAGTACGTGCTGAAAGGCATCACCGAGTGGCTTCCGGGCTGGAAGGCCAAGGGCTGGAAGACCGCCAGCAAGCAGCCGGTGAAGAACCAGGAGCTGTGGCAGCGCCTCGATGAACTGGTCACCAAGAGCGGCCACAAGGTCGATTGGCGCTGGGTGCGCGGCCACAACGGCCATCCGGGCAACGAGCGCGCCGATGCGCTGGCGAACCTCGGCGTGCTGAGCGTCCAGAAGCGCTGACCGCGGGTCGCGCGCTTTGTAAAGCGGCGGTAAAACGTCCGAACGGAGCGCCGGCGAGACGGGTCTCAGGGGTGGTGCCGATGCTGAGCCGCACACCTGCTGTTACATTGGCGCGATGACCGCCCGCGGGCGGCAGCGCTCGCGCGCAGCAGCATTTTCCACGGATCAGTTTACATGGCATTGAAGTCCCTCCATACCGCGGTCGCGGCGGTCGTGATCGCGGCGGCGTCGGGTGCCGCCTGGTGGTACCAGCAGCCGCACCGGGCCAAGGACGCCACCGGCGAAGCCACCATGCGCGACGCGGCGACGCCCGCGCGGGCGGCCGCGAGCGGCGCGGGCCGGGCGCCTTCCGTGGAAGTCGCGCGCGTGGAGACGCAACGCATCAGCGACGACGCGCAGGCGGTGGGCAGCCTGCGCTCGCGCCAGAGCGTGATCCTGCGGCCGGAAGTGTCGGGCCGCATCACCCAGCTCAATTTCCGCGACGCCGACCGGGTGCGCCGGGGCCAGGTCCTGGTGCAGCTCGACGACCAGCTGCCGCGCGCCCAGGTGCAGCAGGCCGAGGCCGAACTCTCCATCGCCCGCGCCAACCACAAGCGCAACGAGGAACTGGTGGAACAGAAGTTCATCGCGCAGCGCGCGGTGGACGAAAGCGCGGCCAACCTGCAGGTGGCCGAAGCCAAGCTGGCGCTGGCCAGGGCCACGCTGGCGCGCCTGAAGATCGTCGCGCCCTTCGACGGCATCGCGGGCATCCGCAACATCAGCGTGGGCGACTACCTGAAGGACGGCGCGGACATCGTGAACATCGAGGACCTCGACGCGATGTACGTCGACTTCCGCCTGCCGGAGCGCTACCAGACCAAGGTGCGGCCGGGGCAGGTCGCGCTGGTCGACTTCGACGCGCTGCCGGGGCGCCGCTTCAGCGCGCTGATCCACGCCGTGGACCCGCTGCTGGACGCCAACGGCCGCTCGGTGGGGGTGCGCGGCTGCATCGACAACCGCGCCCTCGAACTGCGCCCCGGCATGTTCGCCCGCGTGACGCCGGTGTTCGGCGTGCGCGACGACGCCCGCATCATCCCCGAGGAGGCGATCGTGCCGCAGGGCGGCCGCCAGTACGTGTACCGGCTCGCGCCCGGCCCCGATGCCGGGACGCGGCTGGCGCAGCGCGTGGAGGTCAAGGTCGGCATCCGCCAGCCCGGCAAGGTGGAGATCACCGAGGGCCTGAATGCGGGCGACATGGTCGTCACCGCGGGCCAGCAGCGCATCAAGGAAGACGGCACGCCGGTGCGCGTCGTCGACCTCGCGGGCCGCGGCGGCAACGGCGCGGCCCAGATCGCCGCCGCCGGCGGCGCGGCCGACCCACGCAGCGCCCCGCCCGCTTTCGACATGGTGCCTGCGCGGCCCGGCAATCCCTGCGGCAACATCGCGCTGGCCACGCCGGCGAAGCCCGCGGCCCGCCCGCATCCCCCCGCCGCGCCCGCCCGCCCGGCCGCGCCGCTGCCGCGACCGGAGGCCAAGCGCGCCTCCGTCGCGGGTTGAAGGCCAGGAGCTTTCGATGCAACTGCCCGAGATAGCGATCCGCCGCCCGGTCTTCGCGACCGTGCTGTCGCTGCTGGTGCTGCTGGTCGGCCTGGTCAGCTTCGGCCGGCTGGCCGTGCGCGAGTATCCGAAGATCGACGAGCCGGTGGTCACGGTGAGCGTGAAGTACGCCGGTGCCTCCGCCGAGGTGATCGAGTCGCAGGTGACCAAGCCGCTGGAGGACTCGATCGCCGGCATCGACGCGGTGGACGTGATCACCTCGATCAGCCGCCCGGAGCAGAGCCAGATCTCGGTGCGCTTCCGGCTCGAGAAGGACGCCGATGCGGCGGCCGCGGAGGTGCGCGACCGCACCTCGCGCGTGCGCAACCGCCTGCCGCAGGCCGTCGACGAGCCGGTGATCGCCAAGGTCGAAGCCGACGCCTTCCCGGTGATCTGGCTGGCCTACACCAGCGACAGCCGCAGCGCGCTGGAGATCAACGACCTCGTCAACCGCATCGTCAAGCCGCGGCTGCAGACGGTCACGGGCGTGGCCGACGTGCGCATCTTCGGCGAGCGCAAGTACGCCATGCGCGTCTGGCTCGACCCGGACAAGCTCGCCGGCTACCGCGTGACCACGCAGGACGTGGAGGACGCGATCCGGCGCAGCAACCTCGAGCTGCCGGCCGGCCGCATCGAGTCGCAGCAGCGCGAGTTCAGCGTCACCTCGCAGACCGACCTGTTCCGCCCGGCCCAGTTCGGCGAGATCGTGATCCGCAACGTCAACGGCTTCCCGGTGAAGGTGCGCGACGTGGCGCGCGTGGAGGAGGCCCCGGCCGACGAGCGCAGCGGCATGCGCCTGAACGGCCGCACGGCCATCGGCACCGGCGTGATCCGCCAGGCCACGGCCAACCCGCTGACGCTGGCGCAGGGCGTGCGCGAGATGATCCCGCGCCTGAAGGCCGACCTGCCGCCGGACATCAACATCGACGTGGCGAACGACAACTCGCTGTTCATCGACCGCTCGGTGCGCAACGTCTACCGCACCATCGCCGAGGCCATCGGCCTGGTGGCGCTGGTGATCTTCGTGTTCCTGCGCACCATCCGGGCCTCGATCATCCCGATCGTCACCATCCCGGTGTCGCTGATCGGCACCTTCGCGATGATGGCGCTGGCCGGCTTCACCATCAACACGCTGACGCTGCTGGCGCTGGTGCTGGCCATCGGCCTGGTGGTGGACGACGCCATCGTCATGCTGGAGAACATCTTCCGGCACATCGAGGAGGGGCTGGACCCGTTCTCGGCGGCGATCAAGGGCGCGCGCGAGATCGGCTTCGCGGTGATCACGATGACGCTGACGCTGGTGGCCGTGTACGCGCCGCTGGCCTTCACGCCCGGCCGCACCGGCCGGCTGTTCGTCGAATTCGCGCTGGCCCTGGCCGGCTCGGTGCTGGTCTCGGGCTTCGTGGCGCTGACGCTCACGCCGATGATGTGCTCCAAGCTGCTGCGCCACAACCCGAACCCCACCTGGTTCGACGCGCACATGGAGCGCTGGCTGACGGCGCTGCAGAACGGCTATGCGCGCGCGCTGCGCTGGGTGGTGACGGCGCGCTGGCGGCCGGCGGCCGGCGCGCCGCGCGGCCTGCGGGGCGCGCTGCTGCAGGCGCGCTGGCTGGTCATCGTGGTCATGTTCACCAGCGCCGTGCTGATCGCGCTGGTCTGGCCGTCGATGAAGTCGGAGCTGTCGCCGCTGGAGGACCGCGGCACCATCCTGGCGAGCATCAACGCGCCCGACGGTTCCACGCTCGAATTCACCGACCGCTATGCGCGCGCGCTGGAGCGCATGGGCCAGCAGTATCCGGAATTCGACCGCATCTTCGCCAGCCTGGGCAACCCCACCGTGTCGCAGGGCAGCGTCGTCTACCGCACCATCGACTGGGACGAGCGCAAGCGCACCACGCTGGAGATCGCGCGCGAGCTGGGCCCCAAGTTCAACTCGCTGCCGGGCGTGAACGCCTTCGCGATCACGCCGCCGTCGCTGGGGCAGGGCTTCCGCGAGCGGCCGCTGAACTTCGTGATCCAGACGTCCGACAGCTACGAGAACCTGAACCGCGTGGTGCGCCAGATGCTCGACGAGATCGCGAAGAATCCGGGCATCCAGGGCGTGGATGTCGACCTGCGCCTGAACAAGCCGGAGCTGCGCATCGAAGTGGATCGCGCCAAGGCCGCCGACCTCGGCGTGAGCGTGGAAGTGGTGGCGCGCGCCCTCGAGACCATGCTGGGTGGCCGGCAGGTCACGCGCTACAAGCGCGACGCCGAGCAGTACGACGTGATCGTGCAGACGCAGGCGAGCGGGCGCACCACGCCGGAGGCGATCGACACGATCTACGTGCGCGGGCGCAACGACACCATGATCCCGCTGTCGACCCTGGTGAAGACGCACGAGAGCGTGAGCCCGCGCGAGCTGAACCACTTCGGCCAGCGGCGCGCGGCGGCGATCACCGGCAACCTGTCGGCGGACTATTCGCTGGGGCAGGCGCTCAAGTTCATGGATGACACCGCCTCGCGGGTGCTCAAGCCCGGCTACACCACGGAGCTCAACGGCACCTCGCGCGAGTTCCGCAATTCGCAGGGCGCCCTGGCCATCGTGTTCGTGCTGGCGCTGCTGTTCATCTTCCTGGTGCTGTCGGCGCAGTTCGAGAGCTTCGTCGATCCGCTGGTGATCATGCTGTCGGTGCCGCTGTCGATGATCGGCGCGCTGCTGGCGCTCAAGTGGAGCGGCGGGTCGCTCAACGTGTATTCGCAGATCGGCCTGATCACGCTGGTGGGCCTGATCACCAAGCACGGCATCCTGATCGTGGAGTTCGCCAACCAGTTACGCGAGCAGGGCATGGAGATGGTCGACGCGCTGGTGAAGGCCGCCTCGCAGCGCCTGCGCCCGATCCTGATGACCACCGGCGCGATGGTGCTGGGCGCGGTGCCGCTGGCCTTCGCGCACGGGGCCGGCGCCGAGAGCCGCACGCAGATCGGCTGGGTGATCGTGGGCGGCATGTCGCTCGGCACGCTGTTGACGGTGTTCGTCGTGCCGACCATGTACACCCTGTTCGCCCGCGCCGAAGTGCCGGGCGCGAACAAGCGCGAGGCGAAGGACCGCGCGCACGGGCATGTGCATCCGGACCTGGTCGCGAAGTAGCGAGAAGACCAGACGGCCGGACGCAGAAGGCGCAAAGGGTACGCAGAGGACGCAAAAGAGAAAAAGGGACATTCATCAAGTGGATGTCCTTTTGCGTCCTCTGCGTACCCTTCGCGTCCTCTGCGTCCGGCTGTCCGCCTTCGTACCCGGTATTGACGCCCCCATGACGCCGATGTGCAATGGCTGCCTTCGCCATGCCCACCGTCGAATTCGCTCCCGCGCTCACCCGCCACGTCGCCTGCCCGAAGCAGCAGGTGCGGGCCGACACGCTCGGCGCGGCGCTCGAGGCGGCGTTCCGCGCCGCGCCGGCGCTCCAGGGCTACGTGCTCGACGAGCAGGGCGCCGTGCGCAAGCACGTGGCCGTCTTCCTCAACGGCGACATGCTGCCGCGCGACACGGCCCTGGCGCGCGCGGTTGCCGCCGAGGACCGCGTGATGGTGATCCAGGCGCTCACCGGAGGCTGACATGCAGGACATCCAGGTCGCGACCCGCAAGGGCCTCTTCACCGTGCGCCGCGGCGCCGGCTGGCGCATAGGGCCGCCGCAGTTCCCGGGCGAACCGGTGACGCAGGTCGTGGTCGACCGCGGCGACGGCAACTGGTATGCCGCGCTGCGCCTCGGCCACTTCGGCGTGAAGCTCAAGCGCAGCACGGACCGCGGGGAGAGCTGGCAGGACGTCACGGCGCCCGCCTTCCCGCCCAAGCCCACGGAGGGACCGCTGAAGGACGACACGACGCCCTGGACGGTGGACATGGTCTGGAGCCTCGAAGCGGGTGGCGGGCGGCTCTGGGCCGGTGCGCTGCCGGCCGGCCTGTTCGTCTCGCAGGACCACGGGGAGAGCTGGCAGCTCGTCGAAAGCCTGTGGACGCGGCCGGAGCGGCGCGAGTGGTTCGGCGGCGGCTACGACCACGCGGGCATCCATTCGATCGTGGTGGATCCGCGCGATCCCGCCCACCTGACGCTGGCGGTGTCGTGCGGCGGGGTCTGGCAGACCCGCGACGCGGGTGCGAGCTGGGCGAACACCTCGGAGGGCTTCGACGCCGGGGCCTACATGCCGCCGGAGCGGCGCTTCGACGGCAACATCCAGGACGTGCACCGCATCGCCGCCTGCCCCGCGCAGCCGGACGTGCTGTGGGCGCAGCATCACGGCGGCATCTACCGCAGCGCCGACGGCGGGCGCAGCTGGCGATCGCTGGGCACGCCGGCGCCCAGCGCGTTCGGGTTCGTGGTGGCGGCGCATCCGCGCGATCCGCAGCGCGCCTGGTTCGTGCCCGCGCATTCCGACCAGCAGCGCATGCCGGCGCAAGGACGCATGGTGGTCAACGAGACGCGAGACGGCGGCGCCAGCTTCCGCACGCACGGCGAGGGGCTGCCGGCAAGCGACGCCTATCACCTCGTCTACCGCCACGCACTGGCCTGCGCCGACGACGGCGAGACGCTGGCGATGGGCTCGACGACGGGCGGGCTGTGGGTCAGCGAGGACGGCGGTGCGCGCTGGCAGTGCCTGTCGCGCGACCTGCCGCCGATCGCGGCCGTGCGCTTCGCCTAGCGCTCAGGGCGCTGCGCTTCGCCGGTTGCTCAGTGCACGTCGGGCTCGAAGGCCCGGATCCGGTTGCAGGCTTCGCGCGGCGCCTGGAGCGCCGAGAGGTCGCACACGGTGTTGGCCATGCCGCGGCAGTGGCCCGCTGCCTGCACCCAGACGGCGCGGATGGAGGCGTTGGGTGCGTCCTTGCGGACCTCGTAGCGCTTGGCATGGGCGATCGCCGTGACGCAGGTCCCGACATAGGTGTGGGCGGTCGAACTCCGGTGGCCCATGGCCTTCAGGAGGTCGAGGGACTCCCGCGCGACTTCCTGCGCGGGTGCGCCGCTGCCGAAGCCGGCGAAAGCGGCGCCGCAAAGGGCAAGGAGGGCCAGCGCGCCCCAGAGGAGTTTCTTAAACATGGTTTCCGACGACACAGGTCGTTACATTACTCGGAACCATGGGCCGAGGCCATCCCCCGAACGAGGTAGATGGTGCCTTTCGAGGCGGGACAAACCCTAGGAGCGTGTGCGGCGCCGACTCCTGGGCGGTGGCCACGCGCCCCTAGATGGTGCCCTCGAACATCATCACGTCGACCGGGTCGCCGGCCGCGACGTTGCCCTGGGCGTGGTGCAGGACGATCAGCCCGTTGGCCTGCACCATCGAGCTGAGCACGCCCGAGCCCTGGTTGCCGGTCGTGCGCACCTGCAGCGCGCCGTCGCCAGCGCGCGTGACGATGCCGCGCTGGTACTCGGTGCGCCCCGGCTTCTTGCGCATTGCCTCGGCGCTGCGGGCCTTCAGGTAGACGGGGGCCGTGGCGCGCGCGCCCATCATGCGCAGCAGGGCAGGGCGGACGAAAGCCAGGAACGTCACCATCACGGCCACCGGATTGCCCGGCAGACCGAACAGCGCCGCGTCCGCGATCCGGCCGACGGCCATCGGCCGCCCGGGGCGCATCGCGATCTTCCAGAACGCGACGTCGCCCAGCTTCTTCATCATGGCCTTGGTGAAGTCGGCCTCGCCGACGCTCACGCCGCCGCTGGTGATGATGGCGTCCGCGCGCGCCGCGGCTTCGCGGAAGGCCTGCTCCAGCAGCGCCGGCTCGTCACGGACGACCCCGAGGTCGATCACCTCGCAGCCCAGGCGCGTGAGCAGCCCGTGCACCGTGTAGCGGTTGCTGTCGTACACCGCGCCTTCGCGCGGGGGCTCGCCCAGGCTCAGGATCTCGTCGCCCGTGGAAAAGTACGCCACGCGCAAGCGCCGGAACACTTCCACGCGGGCGATGCCGAGGCTGGCGACCAGGCCGCAGGCCGCCGGCCCCAGGCGCTCGCCCGCGGCCAGCGCGGGGCGGCCTTCCATCAGGTCCTCGCCCTTGTGTCGGCGGTTGTCGCCCGGCTGCAGCAGGCCCGCGGGCACCTCGATGCGGCCGTCGGGCAGCGTCTTCGTGAACTCCTGCGGCACGACGGTGTCGAGGCCCGCCGGCATGATCGCGCCGGTCATGATCTTCACGCACTGGCCGGGGCCGGCCTGTCCCTGCCAGGCCTTGCCGGCCAGCGCCGTGCCCGCGACCTGCAGCTGCAGCGGCGCGGCACCCAGTTGCGCGCCGGCGAAGGCGAACCCGTCCATCGCGGAGTTGTCGTGCGGCGGCACGCTGATGGGCGAGACGAGGTCGCGCGCCAGCACGCGGCCGAGGGCTTCGAACACGCCCACGCTCTCGGTCTGCGCCACCGGCGTCACCAGCCGCGCGAGGAATTCGCCGACGGCGTCGGCGCTCAGCGCCTGCGGGTCGTAGCCTTGCAGCTGCGCCGCGATCTGCTCGATCGACAAGCTCACGGCGATTGCTCGAGCCGGTGCAGCTCGGCCAGCGTGTTGGCGTTGAAGAAGGCCGACGGGTCGTCGCCCGGCCGGTCGAAGGGCACCACCACGGTCTTGTGCTGGCCGGTCCAGGCGTCGATCTTGCGGCCGCCGCCCTGCGTGAAGCGCACCAGGTCTTCCATCAGCTCGTGGCGCATCAGCGAGAACACGGGCTGCGTGCGCACCGTCCCGTCCTCTTCCCCTGCCGCCGCCATGGCGATCTCGGCGTCCTCGCGTTCCAGCGCTTCGGCCAGGCGGGCGACGAAGTCCTGCGGGAACAGCGGTGTGTCGCAGGGCACCGTCACCAGGTACTCGGTCTCGCAGCGCTCCAGCCCGGTGAGGAAGCCCGCCAGCGGGCCGGCGTAGTCGCCGATGCCGTCGGGCCAGACCGGCACGCCGAAGGATTCGTACGCCGAGAGGTTGCGGTTGGCGTTGATCATCACCTCGCCCACCTGCGGCGCCAGGCGCAGCATCGTGTGCAGCGCGAGCGGCATGCCGCGGAAGTTCTGCAGGCCCTTGTCGACCCCGCCCATGCGCGTGCCGCGGCCGCCCGCGAGGACCAGGCCGGTGATGGCGTTCTTCTCGATCATGGCGGCGATGTTACCCGCCGGGCGCGGGTGGGAGCCCGGGTAACTATCCGCCGATGTAGCTCATTTCGACCCGGCGCCGGCCGCTGCCCTCGTCGGCGGCCATGGTGCCGCGCAGCTCGGAATAGCGGTCGTCGCGGCCCTGCCAGATGTGGCCGATGGCGGAGGCCAGTTCCTCGTCGGTCGCGTTGCCGCGCAGCAGCGAGCGCAGGTCGTAGCCGTTGCCGGCGAACAGGCACAGGTAGAGCTTGCCCTCGGTGGACAGGCGGGCGCGGTTGCAGTCGCCGCAGAAGGCCTGCGTGACGCTGCTGATGAAGCCCACTTCCCCGGCGTCATCGGCGTAGCCCCAGCGCTCGGCCGTCTCGCCCGGCGCGTTCGGGTCGAGCGGCACCAGCGGGAATTCGGTGGCGAGCCGGGCGCGCACTTCGGCCGAGGGCATCACTTCGTCCATGCGCCAGCCGTTGGTGGCGCCCACGTCCATGTACTCGATGAAGCGCAGCACGATGCCGGTGCCGCGGAAATGGCGCGCCATCGGCAGGATCTCGTGCTCGTTGGTGCCGCGCTTGACGACCATGTTGACCTTCACGGGCCCCAGGCCCGCCTCGCGCGCGGCGGCGATGCCTTCCAGCACCTCGGCGACGGGGAAGTCGACGTCGTTCATGCGGCGGAACACGGCGTCGTCCAGGCCGTCGAGGCTGACCGTCACGCGCTGCAGGCCGGCGTCCTTGAGCGCGCGCGCCTTGCGCGCGAGCAGGGAGCCGTTGGTGGTGAGCGTCAGTTCGGGCGGCGTGCCGTCCACGGTGCGCAGGCCGGCCAGCTGTTCGACCAGGATCTCGATGTTCTTGCGCAGCAGCGGCTCGCCGCCGGTGAGGCGGATCTTGTGCACGCCGTGGGCGAGGAACTGGCGGGCCAGGCGCGTGATCTCCTCGAAGCTCAGCAGCGACGCATGCGGCAGGTACTGGTAGTTCTTGTCGAACACCTCCTTGGGCATGCAGTAGCTGCAGCGGAAATTGCAGCGGTCCGTGACGCTGATGCGCAGGTCGCGCAGGGGGCGCCCGCGCGCATCCGCCACCAGGCCGGTGGCGGGGACCGGCCGCGCGGGCAGCACGGCGCGCAGCGCCGCCAGGCGCTGGTCGACCAGCGGGATCACGCGTTCAGCCATGCCCCCATTGTGAGGCTGGCCGCATACCCGACCAAGTCCCCGGTTTCCCCTGCCTTTTCCCCGCTCGCAAACCCTTGTGGGCGAAAAGGCACGGGCGCGTGAAAACTGGGCGAGGCTGGGCAGTTTTGCGCCGGGCGGCCTGCGGGCACTGGACCTCGCGCCGGCGCTGCATACAGTCGCACTGTTGCCGTTTTCCGGTGCGGGTTTTTTCGGGTTCCCGCCCGGTCCCAGAGGCAGGAGTACCACATGCCCCCTTGGCTTTCCCACATCACCCGACCCTTGCTGGTGGCCACGCTGCTGCTGGCGGGGGCGGCCTGGGCCGACGAAGCGTCCAGGCACCTGGCCCCGGGTTTTTCCACGCGCGCCGCCGGCTCGAAGCTGGTGGTCGTGCCCGCCGACATGGAGCTGTATTCGATCAGCGCCGGCGGCGTGGTCGAACCGCGCGCCGACTGGACGGAGGCGGCCCAGAAGAACTTCGTGCAGGCCCTGGACACGCAGGGCAAGCTGCTCGGGCCCGACGTGGCCCGGATGGAGCCCGCCGCGGCCGACGAACTGGCGGAGGTCCTCAGCCTGGAGCGGGCGGTGGCCAGCGCCATCGCCATGCACCACCGCAACGGCGACATGAAGCTCCAGACCAAGGGCGACAAGCTCGACTGGTCGCTGGGCGATGCGGTCAAGCCCCTGAAGGAGCGCACCGGCGCCGACTACGCGCTCTTCACCTGGGTGCGCGACACCTATGCCAGCGGCGAGCGCAAGGCCGCCATGCTGGCCATGGCCCTGATCGGGGCGATCAGCCTGGGCGGCGAGCAGGTGGGCCACGCCTCGCTGGTGGACCTGAACACCGGCCGCGTGGTGTGGTTCAACGAGATCAGCCGCATGCGCGGCGACCTGCGCGAGCCCGAGCCCGCCAGGGAGACGGTCGACGCCCTGCTCAAGGACTTTCCGGTGCTGAAATGAACATGAACGATCGACGCGCATTCCTGCGTTCCGCCTGCCGCCATTGCGTCGGCCTGGGCGCGTTCGGCGGCCTGTCCGCCCTGGCGGCGGACCTCTCCCTGGTGAAGGTGCCGCAGCGCTTCGGCCGGCCGGCGGCCGACACCGACGAAGGCGGCCTGTGGGGCCTGATGGACCGCGAGGAGCAGCGCGTGCGGCGCAGCCCCGTCACGATCCACGACAAGGCCTTCCGGCAGTACGTGCAGGACCTGGTGTGCAAGCTGGCGGGCGACTTCTGCCCCGACGTGCGCGTGTACCCGGTGCGGGTGCCGCACTTCAATGCCTGGATGGCCCCCAACGGCATGATGGTCGTGTGGAGCGGCCTGATGCTGCGCGCCGAGAACGAGGCGCAGCTGGCCGCCGTGCTGGGCCACGAGCTCGGTCACTACATGGAGCGCCACACCGTGGAACAGCTGCGGGCGCAGAAGGAGCACGCGGTGCTCAGCACGCTGGTCGGCCTGGTCGGCGGCGTCGGGACCTTCCTGGGGCAGATCGGCCTGTCGGCCAGCATGTTCGCCTTCTCGCGCGACCACGAGAGCCGCGCCGACCGCATCGGCGTGCGCCTGATGAAGCACGCGGGCTACGACGGGCGCGAAGCGGCGAACGTCTGGGACAACCTGCTGCAGGAACTCAAGGTCACCGGCGGCAAGGACGCCGGCAAGAGCGGCGACATGTTCGACACCCACCCGACCAGCGCGGGACGGCGCGACGAGCTCCTGGCCCTGGCCGGCAGCGACGGCGGCGACAAGGGCGAGGCGCGCTACCGCCAGGCGATCGCGCCGCTGCGCCTGGGCTGGCTGCAGGACGAGATCAAGCGCGGGCAGTACGAGGAAAGCCTGGTTCTGTTCGATCGCATGCTGGCGCGCGATCCGCAGGACGCGGAGGCCCTGTACGCGCGCGGCGAGGTCTACCGCCTGCGGGAGGACGGCGGCGACACCGAACGCGCACTGGCCGACCTGGACCGCGCCAGCCGCCTGCCGAAGCCGCCGGCCGAGGCCTTCCGCTCGCTGGGCCTGGTGCACAAGCAGCGCAACGAACCCGTGGCCGCGGCCCAGGCCTTCCAGAGCTATCTCGCGCAGGCGCCGCAGGCCGGCGACGCGGCGATGGTGCGCTCGTACCTCACGGAGCTCAGGCCATGAAGCGCCTGTCGATGCTGCTGGCGGCCGTGCTGCTCGCGGCCTGCACCTCGATGGCCAAGGTGGAAGGCGAGCAGGTCGTGGGCGAGCGCCTGGTCGTCAACGTGCCGGGCGCCTGGAACCGGGTGGTCGACCGCTCGGAGCAGCCGCCCTACGAGAGCTGGACGCAGCAAGGCATCCCGCTGGACCACCTGCGCCTGTGGAGCGGCGTGCGTCCCGGGCAGCCGCTGCTGACGAAATGGGCGACGTACTCCCGCGCCGCCGACGCGAAGGATCCGCGCGTGCCGACCTTCCGCACCGGCCTCACGCCGGAGAAGCTGGTGCGGCTGTTCGAGGAGGTGTACGCCACCTCGGGCACGGTGAACATCACGAAGGTGGAACCGACGCTGTTCGCGGGCCAGAAGGGCGTGCGCTTCGAGTTCACGCTGGCGCGCCGCTCCGACGACCTGGACCTGCGCGGGGTGGCCTGGGTGGCCGTGCGGCCCGACCCGGTGTGGGGCGAGGAGCTGTACGCCGCCAGCTTCGTCGCGCCGAAGCTGTCGTTCTACGAGCGGCTGCTGCCGATGGCCGAAGCGGTGGTGAAGTCGGCGCGGGTGCGCACGGCGGCGGCGCGCTCCTAGCGCCTGCCCCGGCGGCTACTTGAACATCGCCGTCTTCACGACCGCCTCCGCCTTCGGCGCCAGGCGCTTGAAGAAGGCGAGGTCCGGCGCGTGGTACGTGGCCGCATAGAGCTCCCCGTTGCGCTCGGCGGCCCAGCCCAGGCCGCGCACCTGCAGGTCGGTCTTCTTCGCGATCACCAGGAACTCGAAACGCACCCCCTGGGCGCCGGCGAAGGTGCCCGGCTCGATCCGCGTGATCTTCACCTGCGAGCCGTCGGCGGCGTACATGATCTCGAACAGGCTTACCAGCTGGTCGGGCGTCATCTTCCCCGTGAAGGTCGGTGCGCGCGCCGCCTTCTGCCCCGACGGTGCCGGCGGCAGCACCATGATCGGCTTGCCCGCCTGGACGCCGGCCCACAGGCGCAGCTGGTCGAGGGACGCGCCCTCCTGCGTCCAGACCTCGTAGGGCTGGCCCGGATAGCTGAGCCTGTTCCAGGCCTCGGGCAGCTTGACCGCCAGCTTGTCGCGCACGACCTGGTCGCCTTCGACCTTGACGATGGGCGCCGCACAGCCGGCCACGAGCGCGACCAGCAGGATGGCAAGAAACTTCTTCATGGTCATTTCACTTCCGTAAGGTAAGACTTGATGAGGCCGGCATCGCCGGCCTCCGGTGCCAGGGTCAGGTACTTCTCGAACGCCGCATTGGCGGCGGCGGCATCCTGCCGCCTGCGTTGCAGCAGGCCCAGGGAACGGAACAGTTCGGGCGGCGCCTTCGCGAGTCCGGCGCCCTGCTGCAGGTCGGCCAGCGCCGGGGCGACATCCTCGTCCTGGCCGCGCTGGCGCAGCGCCTCGCCGCGCGCATAGAGGAACTCGGGGTCCGCCGGGCGCAGCTTCAGCTTGCGGTTGAACAGCTCGAGGCTCTCCTCGAACTGGCCGCGGCGCAGCTCCTCCTGCAGCCAGTCCAGCCGATGCGGCGCCATCACGCGATCGAGTTCCTCGGCGCCCAGCTTGCCGCCGCCGTCGCCGGCGATCTTCAGCAACGCGTCGCGGCGATCGCCGGCGGGCGGGTGCGAGGCGAACATGACGCTGCGCGTGCCGACGTCCTCGCCGCCGCGGACCTTCAGCTCCGCCAGCAGGTCGTCCCAGATCTGCGCAGCCTGCCGGCCGTCGTAACCGGCATTGCGCAGCAGGCGCATGCCGACCTCGTCGGCGCGCGTTTCCTGGTCGCGCGAAAAGCCCATGGCACTGGCCGCGACGCCCAGGGCGGCCAGCGCGCCGGGCAGGCCGAACAGCGCCAGCGCCGTCACGGCCGCGGCCTTGTTCTTCAGGTCGCGCAGGCGCTCCGCCGTGTGCCGCTCGAGGTAGTGCCCCAGCTCGTGGCCCAGCACCGCGGCCAGCTGCGCCTCGTTGTCCACCCGCAGCAGCAGCCCGGACCAGACCTGCATCGAGCCGTTCGGTGCCATCGAGGCATTGAATTGCGCCGTGCGCACGACGTACACGCGCACGTCCTCGCAGTGTTCGCCGCCCAGGCGGCACACCACATCGCGCAGGTACGCGGTGAGCACGGGATCGCGCACGACCAGCGGGCTGCGCCGCAGGCGGGTCTCCTCGCGGTCCATCATCGACCAGAGGCCGCCTTCGTCGGTGTCGAGCGCCGGCCGGGCGAAGCGCGGGGGCGACTTCCACTCCGGCGGCGCCTGCGCGAACGCCGCGGGGGCGAGTCCCAGCGCACCGAACCCGGCGCAATGCCGGCAGGCGGAGCGCAGGAAGGCGCGCCGACCCGCCAGGTCGGCGGCGCTCATCGGAGGGCCGGGAAGGTCTTGAGCAGCGCGTCGACGGTCTCTTCCGCCGCCTTGGGTTCGCGCAGGTCGCCGGAGGCCCGCGCGAGGTTGTTGAACCACACGATGCGGCCGGTCTTCAGGTCCACCAGCGAGGCATAGCCGATCTGCTGGCCGCCGGCGGGGACGATGGCCATGCCGAATGCCGCGCCGACGATCATGGTCGCCACCATCGCGGCCTTGCGTTCGGCGCTGGCGTAGCTGTCGCGCACCCAGAAGAAGAGGGCGTAGTCGGCGCCGGTGCGATCGTGCAGCGGCTTCACGGCCTCGCCGAGCGTCCAGTCCAGGGCATCGTTCTTGGTGGGCAGGGGCGGCATCTTCATCATGTGGTGCGCGAACACCGCCTCGGCCACGGTGCCGTGCAGCGCATTGAGCTGCCCGAGTTCGTCGAGCTCGGCTTCCTTGAGTTCCTGGGTGTTGCGGCCGACGATTTCGGTGCGCGCCGTCAGGGCCGCGCGGAAGTACTTCTGCGCGGCGTCCGTCCAGTCGGCGCGGGGTTCGAGCACGCCGCCGCCGCTCATCGAGAACAGCTCCATGTCCGCCGGGACGATCACCAGCCTGGAACTGATGGCGCGGGTGGTGAAGCCGGGCGCGAGGTTGCGCGAGGGCGCCTGCGCCTGGGCCGTGCCCGCGAGGGAGGCCAGGACGAACAAGGACACCGCGAAAGCGGCGCGGATACGACGACCGTGCATCTTGACTCCAAATAAACCGTTGGAAACGATTCTAGGAGCGCGCCTTCACGATCCCGGTGAAGTCGGTCACATCCGTGCGCTTCTCTCTTGCGAGCGTGCGCTTCCCGCCACAGGGCTTCAGCCGTGCTTGATGGCCACCGTCTTCAAGGTGGTGAACCCGTACAGCGCCTCGAAGCCCTTCTCGCGCCCGTAGCCGGAGGACTTCACGCCGCCGAAGGGCAGTTCCACGCCGCCGCCGGCGCCGTAGTTGTTGATGAACACCTGGCCGCTCTTCACGCGGCGCGCCATGCGCAGCTGGCGCGCGCCGTCGCGCGTCCAGACGCCGGCCACCAGCCCGAAGTGCGTGGCATTGGCGAGTTCCACCGCATGGTCCTCGTCGCGGAAGCTCATGGCCGCGAGCACCGGGCCGAACACTTCCTCCTGCGCCAGCCGGTGCGTCACCGGCACGTCGCGCAGCAGCGTGGGGGCCTGGTAGAAGCCGGACTCGGGCGCCTCGTCGACCACCGTCCCCTGCGCCACCATCGGGATGCCGGCGTGCTGCGCGTCGGACAGGAAGTCCCACACGCGCTGCTGCTGGGTGGCGCGGATCAGGGGCCCCACGTCGAGGTCCATGGCCGCGGGGCCGACGCGCAGCTTCGTGAAGGCCTCGCCCAGGCGCTCCAGCAGCGGCTCGTAGAGGCTCTGTTCGACCAGCAGGCGCGAGCCGGCGGAGCAGGTCTGGCCGGCGTTCTGCACGATCGCGTTGATCACCACGGGCAGGGCCGCGTCGAGGTCCGCATCGGCGAACACGATCTGCGGGCTCTTGCCCCCGAGCTCCAGCGTCACCGGGCAATGCCGCTCGGCCGCTACCTGCTGGATGATCGTGCCCACGCTGGGACTGCCGGTGAAGCTGATGTGGTCCACGCCGGGGTGGCGCGCCAGCGCATCTCCCACTTCATGGCCGTAGCCCGTGACGATGTTGATCGCGCCGGGCGGGAAGCCCACTTCCGCGGCGAGCTGTGCCACGCGCAGCAGCGACAGGCAGGCGTCCTCGGAGGGCTTGACCACGCAGCAGTTGCCCGCCGCGAGCGCGCCGCCGACGCTGCGGCCGAAGATCTGCATCGGGTAGTTCCAGGGGATCACGTGGCCGGTCACGCCGTGCGGCTCGCGCCACGTCAGCACCGTGTAGCCTTCCTGGTAGGGCAGGGTCTCGCCGTGCAGCTTGTCGCAGGCGCCGGCGTAGAACTCGAAGTAGCGCGCCAGCGCCACCGCGTCGGCGCGGGCCTGCTTGGTCGGCTTGCCGCAATCGCGCTGCTCGAGGGCGGCCAGTTCGTCCACCCGCTCCGAGACCTTGAGCGACAGGCGCATCAGCAGGCGGCCGCGCTCCGCGGCACTGAGCTTGCTCCAGGGGCCTTCGAAGCACTGGCGCGCGGCCTTCACCGCCGCGGCGATGTCTTCGGCCGTGCCGCGCTGGATGGTGTCGAAAGTCTGGCCGTCGGAGGGGTCGATGACCGGCAGGGTGCGCTCGGAGGAGGAACGCACGGGCGCATTGGCGATGAAATGGGACTGCATGGCGCGATTGTGCGCCAGCCCCCCAAACCGACGAAAGCGCTCAACCGCCGACCGGCACGTACTGGTCGGCGTGCTCCGCCAGCCACCGGCGCGAGGCGCCCGAATCGTGCTGGCTGGGGTGGAAGTCGGGGCGGAAGTATTCACGCCACGGGCGGTACGTCAGGCGCACCAGGCCGCGCTGGCCGAACAGGAAGCTGGCGGCGCTGCGCCAGGTGCTCCACTTCCAGAGCGTGCCGTCGTGGTGCAGGTTCAGCAGCGTCTGGCGCAGGCTCTCGCGCAGGAAGAAGAAGGTGATGCGCTTCATCCAGCGCAGGCGCCATTCCTGGTTGCCGCCCAGCGCCACGTACAGGTCGAAGGCGACGCACTTGTGCTCGGACTCCTCGGCGCTGTGCCACAGCCAGAGGGTGGCCAGCCGCGGATCCTGCTCGCCCAGCAGGTCGGCGTTGTGCAGCATGTAGTCGGCGATCAGGGCAGTGAAGTGCTCGTTGGCGGCCGTCACGGCCAGCCAGTGGCGCACGTCCTGGTTTTCGAACTGCTTGAGCTGCTCGCGCGCGCGCGGCTCCCATTCGTTGACGAGGCCGAGCTGATCGAGCTGCGCGTTGTAGAGCGAGTGCAGGCGGCGGTGCGTGGCCTCCTGGCCGATGAACCCCTGCACCTCGGGGCCGAACTTCGCCTGCTGGTCGGCAGTCATGGCCTTGAAGCCGTCGCGCACCGAGTCGATGAAGAACTGCTCGCCGACCGGAAAACTCATCGACAGTGCGTTGAACAGCGCCGTGCGGAAGGCATCGCCCGCGCACCAGTGGCGCGCGATGGGGGCCTGCATGTCGACGAGGAGGCGTCGGACGACGAGATCGGTCATGATTCGGAGTGGAAAAGTACCGCGCTGAGCGCCCCTGCGCGGTACCATTCCGTACCGGATCGTCGCATGCAAGACTGGGCCCTGTCAACGTCGCAGGAACATCGCGGCCGCCTGTTGCGGGGCATGGCCGCGGCCGTGGCGGTGAAGGGCTATGCCGACACCACGATCGCGGACATCGTGCGCGAGGCGAGCGTCTCGCGGCGCACCTTCTACGAACACTTCCACGACAAGGCCGAATGCCTGATCGCGCTGTACGAGGCCGCGAGCCGCAACGCGCTGCGCGTGCTGCGCGAGGCGATCGACCCGGCGCATGGCTGGGAGGAGCAGGTGGAGCGCGCGATCCGCGCGTACCTCGAATGCCTGGCGAGCAACCCGCTGCTGCTGCGCACGCTGTTCGTGGAGATGCTGGGGCTGGGCAGCGAAGGCCTGGAGGTTCGGCGCAAGATGCAGCGCGAGATGGCGGACTTCCTGCTGCAGCTGGTGAACGCCGGCACCTCGCGCGAGGCGGCGATGGCGCCCGAGATCGCGATGGCCGTGATCGGCGGCATGCACGAACTGGTGCTGCAGGCGATCGAGGACGGCAGGCTGGAGGAACTGCCGGCGCTGACGGCGACGGCGACGCGGCTGCTCAATGCGGTGACGCGGCCCTAGTCTTTCGTCGCCCCCGCGCAGGGCGGGGGCCCAGGAAGACAAAAGCGGCCGATGGCCGCTTCTGCTTGGAAAGCCCTGGATCCCCGCCTGCGCGGGATGACGGTCAGGAGTGGAACTTCACCACCAGCGGCACGATCAGCAGCGCCACGATGTTGATGATCTTGATCAGCGGGTTCACGGCGGGGCCGGCCGTGTCCTTGTAGGGGTCGCCCACGGTGTCGCCGGTCACGGCCGCCTTGTGCGCTTCGGAGCCCTTGCCGCCGTGGTGGCCGTCTTCGATGTACTTCTTGGCGTTGTCCCAGGCGCCGCCGCCCGTGCACATGGAGATCGCGACGAACAGGCCCGTCACGATGGTTCCCATCAGCAGGCCGCCCAGCGCCTTCGGGCCGAGCGCGAGGCCGACCACGATCGGCACCACCACCGGCAGCAGCGAGGGGATCATCATTTCCTTGATCGCCGCCTTGGTCAGCATGTCGACCGCCACGCCGTATTCGGGCTTGGCCGTGCCTTCCATGATGCCCTTGATCTCGCGGAACTGGCGGCGCACTTCCACCACCACCGAGCCGGCCGCGCGGCCGACCGCTTCCATCGCCATGGCGCCGAACAGGTAGGGGATCAGGCCGCCGATGAACAGGCCCACGATCACCATCGGGTCGGACAGGTCGAAGCTCACCTGGCGGCCGTAGGTCTCCAGCTTGTGCGTGTAGTCGGCGAACAGCACCAGCGCGGCGAGGCCGGCGGAGCCGATGGCGTAGCCCTTGGTCACGGCCTTGGTGGTGTTGCCCACCGCGTCCAGCGGGTCGGTGATGTCGCGCACGGAGGCGGGCATCTCCGACATCTCGGCGATGCCGCCGGCGTTGTCGGTGATCGGGCCGTAGGCGTCCAGGGCGACCACGATGCCGGCCATGGACAGCATGGAGGTCGCGGCGATGGCGATGCCGTACAGGCCGGCCAGGTAGTACGCGACCAGGATCGCGATGCAGACGAACATCACGGGCCAGGCGGTCGAGCGCATCGACACGCCGAGGCCGGCGATGATGTTGGTGCCGTGGCCGGTGGTGGAGGCCTGCGCCACGTGCTGCACCGGCGCGTACTGCGTGCCGGTGTAGTACTCGGTGATCCACACCAGCGCGCCGGTGAGCGCCAGGCCCACGACGCAGGTGCCGAACAGGCGGAGCTGGCTGCCGGAGGCGGTGACCGCGTTGTCCGGGATCAGCCACACGGTCACGCCGTAGAAGGCGATCAGCGACAGCACGCCGGCCACGATCAGGCCCTTGTACAGCGCCGGCATCACGTTCTTCATGCCGGGCGAGGCCTTGACGAAGAAGCAGCCGATGATCGAGGCGATGATCGACACGGCGCCCAGCGCCAGCGGGTACAGCACCGCGTTCACCGGCGCGGTGGCGACGAGCAGCGCGCCCAGCACCATCGTGGCGATCAGCGTCACGGCGTAGGTCTCGAACAAGTCGGCGGCCATGCCGGCGCAGTCACCCACGTTGTCGCCCACGTTGTCGGCGATCACGGCGGGGTTGCGCGGATCGTCCTCGGGGATGCCGGCTTCCACCTTGCCCACCAGGTCGGCGCCGACGTCGGCGCCCTTGGTGAAGATGCCGCCGCCCAGACGCGCGAAGATCGAGATCAGCGAGGCGCCGAAGGCGAAGCCGATCAGCGGCGTGAGCAGGGTGCCCAGCTTGCGGTCCGGCGTGAGCTGGCCGTTGCCCATGAGGAACCAGGTGAAGGCCGTCACCCCCAGCAGGCCCAGGCCCACCACCAGCATGCCGGTGATGGCGCCGCCGCGGAAGGCGACGTCCAGCGCCGGGCCGATGCCGCGGGTGGCCGCCTGCGCGGTGCGCACGTTGGCGCGCACCGAGACGTTCATCCCGATGAAGCCGCAGGCCCCCGACAGCACCGCCCCGATGATGAAGCCCACGGCGGTCTGCCCGTCGAGGAAGACGCCGATCAGGATGGCGAGCACCACGCCGACGATCGCGATCGTGCGGTATTGGCGGGCCAGGTAGGCCGCTGCGCCGGCCTGGATGGCCGCCGCGATCTCCTGCATGCGGGGGTTGCCCGCGTCCTGGGAAAGGATCCAGCTGCGGGCCCAGAAGCCGTAGACCACGGCTGCCAGACCGCAGACGAGCGCCAGTATCAGCGCCGAGTTGCCAGTCATCAAGTTTCTCCTGTCGTGTCGCTTCGGTCTTCGAGGGGGCTCCAACGCCGCGGAGCCCCCGCTGCGTTGCTTCCTCGTGACTCCCGCGCGAGAGGGGAGGGCGATTGGCCAACGCGCGAAATATACCTGTGAAGCCTTTACATAGAAATGTCGGCGTCAGGAGAGAGTGGCAGCATTGACTAAAATCAGGGTTTCCCCCGAGCGCGCCCTCCTTCCTTCACCTAAGCAAGCCATGTCCCTGGACCAAGTCACTCCCGGCAAGAACGTTCCCGAAGCCTTCAACGTGATCATCGAGATCCCGATGAACGCCGACCCCGTGAAGTACGAGGTGGACAAGGAGACCGGCGCCATCTTCGTCGACCGCTTCATGAGCACGGCGATGCACTACCCCACCAACTACGGCTACGTGCCCAAGACCATCGCCGGCGACGGCGACCCGGTCGACGTGCTGGTCGTCACCCCGGTGCCGCTGATCCCGGGCGTGGTGGTGCCGTGCCGCGCGATCGGCGTGCTCAAGATGCAGGACGAAGCCGGCGACGACGCCAAGGTGCTGGCGGTGCCGATCGACAAGGTGCTGTCCATCTACACCCAGTGGCAGCAGCCGGAGGACCTGAACCCGCTGCGCCTGAAGACCATCGCGCACTTCTTCGAGCACTACAAGGACCTGGAGCCCGGCAAGTGGGTGAAGGTGCTGGGGTGGGAAGGCCCGGAGTCGGCGAAGAAGGAAGTGCTGGACGGGATCGAGGCGTACCGGAAGGAACATCCGAAGGGCTGAGGCCCGTCCCTCGCAACGAAGGCGCCGCATCCCGGCGCCTTTTTCGCAGGCTGGCGGTGACGCGCGTCAGCGCAGGAACCCCAGCGCTTCGCGCATCGCTGGGGTTTCGCGTTCGCTCCACCACCAGCCTACGAATCCGCCTCCCGCTCGCCCGTGACTGCGTGCCGGAACGGCGATCTCTCCTCGAGGTGCTCCATGTAGCTCTCGATCCCGCGCCCCTCGCGCGCCAGGAACTGCTCCACCGCATCCGCGAAGGCCGGATGCGCCAGCCAGTGGGCGCTGGTCGTCTTCACCGGCATCAGCGCGCGGGCCATCTTGTGCTCGCCCTGCGCCCCGCCTTCGAAGCGCGTGAAGCCGTGCGCGATGCACCAGGCGAGCGGCTGGTAGTAGCAGGCCTCGAAGTGCAGGCAGTCGACCCGCTCCAGCGCGCCCCAGTAGCGTCCGTACGCCACGCCGTCGGCCAGGCCGATCAGGCTGCAGGCGATCGGCTTGCCGCGCCGCTCGGCGACGAACAGCAGCCAGTTCTCCGGCATGTGCGCGGCCATGCGGGCGAAGAAGTCGCGCGTGAGGTACGGCGCGTTGCCGTGCTCCAGGTACGTGCGCTCGTAGCAGCGGTAGAAGAAGTCCCAGTCCTTCGCGGTGATCTCCGTGCCCTGCGCAGGCCGGAACACCACGCCGGCCTCGGCCACCTTGCGGCGCTCCTGCCGGATCTTCTTGCGCTTTTCCTGCGTGAGGCTGGCGAGGAAGGCGTCGAAGTCGGCGTAGCCTGCGGTTTCGCCGCCGGGCCGTCCCAAGGCGAAACCAGCCCCCTCGGGCGGCAGCGCGGACACGCCAGTGCCGCGCGTGGGGGCGTTATTCAACCAGTGGAATTGAACGGTATGCCGCAGCATGAGGCCGGCCTCGCGACACGCGGCGATATCGTCGTCGTCCGCGAACAGCAGGTGCCATGACGACAGCTTGTTCTTGCGGCACAGCGCGAGCACTGCTTGCACGAGGGCCGAACGCGACTGCGCATTGCGCGCCAGCAGCCGCGGCCCCGGCACGGGCGTGAAGGGCACCGCGGTGAGTCCCTTGGGGTAGTAGCGCAGCCGGTGCTGCTCGTACGCGTTGGCCCAGGCCCAGTCGAACACGTACTCGCCGTAGGAATGGCTCTTGAGGTACAAGGGACACGCCGCCTGCAGCTCGCCGTCGCGCCACAGCGTGACGAACTGCGGCGTCCAGCCCGTGTCGCGCGCGCCGCTGCCGCTGTCGTGCAGCGCGGCCAGGTACTCGTGCCGCATGAAGGGCGAACCGCCCGCCAGCGCGAGCAGCGCGTTCCACGCGCCAGCCTCGATCTCCGAGGGGGCGCGCAGGACCCGGGTGACATAATCGTTCGAGAAGTCCGGCACGTTCGAAATGACCCTCACCATCTGTACTGCCCAGCTCAACGTCATCGTCGGCGACATGGCGGGCAACGCGCAAAAGATCATCGCCGCGGCGCGCACGGCCTACGAGCGCGGCGCGCGCCTGGTGCTCACGCCGGAGCTCTCGATCTGCGGCTACCCGCCGGAAGACCTGCTGCTGCGGCCCGCGTTCATCGCTGCCTGCGATGATGCCGTGAAAACCGTGGCCCGCGAGCTCGCGGGGTTGAAGGGCCTGCACGTCATCGTCGGCCATCCGCGCGGCGGGGACATCCGCAGCAAGTCGGTGCAGGTGCACATGCGCTGGAACTCGGCCAGCGTGCTGTGCGAAGGCCGGACGATCGAGACCTACAACAAGCGCGAACTGCCGAACTACCAGGTCTTCGACGAATACCGCTATTTCACGCGCGGGCAGGGCACCTGCGTGTTCCAGGTCGAGGGCGTGAACGTGGGCGTGCTGATCTGCGAGGACGCCTGGTTCGAGGAGCCGGCGCAGCTCGCCCTCGCTTCGGGCGCCCAGCTGCTGGTGGTGCCGAACGCCTCGCCCTTCCACGTCGGCAAGAGCAGCGAGCGCATCGCGCGCATGGCCGAGCGGGCGCAGAACGTGAACCTGCCGCTGATCTACGCGCACTCGGTCGGCGGCCAGGACGAAGTGATCTTCGACGGCGGCTCCTTCGCCGTCAACGCGGACGGCTCGCTCGCCGCCCGCGCGCCCGCCTTCGTGGAGGACCTGTTCTACGTCACCGCCACGCCCGGCACCACCTCGTGGCGGCTGTCCGGCCCCAATGTCGGCGACCTGGGCGACGACGAGGAACTGTGGCACGCGCTGGTGATGGGCGTGCGCGACTACATAGGCAAGAACGGCTTCCCCGGCGTGCTGCTGGGGCTGTCGGGCGGCATCGATTCGGCGCTGGTGCTCGCCGTCGCCGTCGATGCCCTTGGCAAGGACAAGGTCCGCTCGATCATGATGCCTTCTCCGTACACGGCGGAGATCTCCTGGCTCGACGCCGCGGAGATGTGCCAGCGCCTGGGCGTGCGCTACGACGAGATCTCGATCAAGCCGATGTTCGAGTCCTTCCTGCAGTCGCTTTCGAAGGAGTTCGCGGGCCTGCCGGAGGACACGACCGAGGAGAACATCCAGGCGCGCATCCGCGGCGTGCTGCTGATGGCCCTGTCGAACAAGTTCGGCAGCATCGTGCTGACCACCGGCAACAAGAGCGAGATGGCCACCGGCTACTGCACGCTCTACGGCGACATGGCCGGCGGCTTCGCCGTGATCAAGGACGTGTTCAAGACCGTGGTGTTCCGCCTGGCGCGCTGGCGCAACGCCAACGATCCCTACCGGACCGGCGCCAACCCGATCCCGGAACGGATCATCACGCGGCCTCCGAGCGCCGAACTGCGCGCCGGCCAGGTGGACCAGGACAGCCTGCCGCCCTACGACATCCTGGACGGCATCCTTTCGCGCTACATGGAGAACGACCAGAGCATCGACGACATCGTGGCGGCCGGCTTCGACCGCGCGACGGTGGAGCGCGTCGCCCGCCTGATCCGCATCAACGAGTACAAGCGGCGCCAGTCCCCGGTGGGGATCCGCGTCTCGCACCGCGGTTTCGGCAAGGACTGGCGGTATCCTATTACCGGCAAGTTCCGAGCATAGAAGGAGAGAGAGTCCATGAAGCAGATCACCGCCATCGTCAAGCCTTTCAAGCTGGAGGAGGTGCGCGAAGGGCTGGCGGAGTGCGGCGTCACCGGCCTGACCGTCACCGAGGTCAAGGGCTTCGGCCGCCAGAAGGGCCATACCGAGCTGTACCGCGGCGCCGAGTACGTGGTCGACTTCCTGCCCAAGGTCAAGATCGAGGTGGTGGTGAAGGACGAGGAAGTCGAACGCTGCGTCGACGCCATCATCACCGCGGCGCGCACCGGCAAGATCGGCGACGGCAAGATCTTCGTCACCAGCGTGGAGCGCGTGGTGCGCATCCGCACCGGCGAGATCGACGAGTCCGCGGTCTGAAGCCGCTGCGGCGATGCCCCTGACACTGGCCGATTTCGCCAGCCGCTGCCACGCCATCCTGGCGCGCGACGGCGGGCCCGCGGGCCGCGCCGAAGTCGCGGCGCTGCTGCGCGAGGCGCTGCGCGACGAGGCCTTCGTGGCGGCGCAGTTCGGCCCCGATGCGCCCGAGCGCCGCATCGTCTACGAGGACCCGCAGCTCGGTTTCTGCATCCTGGCGCACGAGTACCGGGGCGCAAAGGAAAGCCCGCCGCACGACCACGCCTCGTCATGGGCCATCTATGGCCAGGCGCAGGGCGAGACGGCGATGAGCGACTGGGACCTGCTCGAGGCTGCCACGACTGAGCAGCCGGGGCGGGTGCGCAAGGTGCGCGACTACGTGCTGCGGCCGGGCGACGCGCACGTGTACAACGAGGGCGACCTGCATTCGCCGAGCCGCGCCGGGCCGACGCGACTGATCCGGATCGAGGGGACGAACCTCGAGAAGGTGCGGCGCTTGAAGTACCGGCCGGCCTGAGCTTTCAGATCTCCGACGTATCCACCCCCCGCGGGCTCGTCCGCGCGGTCTCCACGAGCTTGTGCAGCAGCGGCTCGAGCTCCGCGTCGATGGTCAGCAGGTCCATCTGCCACTCGCTCATGAAGCCGCTGTGCACGCTCTGCTGCAGGAACTGCAGCAGCGGCTGGTAGTAGCCTCCGAGGTCGAACAGCCCCACCGGCTTGCGGTGGAAACCGAGCTGCTTCCACGTCCAGGCCTCGAAGAATTCCTCGAAGGTGCCGATGCCGCCCGGCAGCGCCAGGAAGGCGTCCGCGTGTTCGGCCATCAGGCTCTTGCGCTGGTGCATGTTCTCCACGATGTGCAGCTCGGTGCAATCGCGCTTGGCCCATTCGCGCTCCACCATCGAGTGCGGGATCACGCCCACCACGCGCGCGCCGGCGTCCAGCGCGGCGTCGGCCATGACCCCCATCAGCCCGTTGTTGCCGCCGCCGTACACCAGCTGACCGCCGTGGCGGCCGATCCAGCGCCCGACGTCGGCGGCGGCGGTGGCGAAGCGCGGCTCGGCGCCGACGCGCGAGCCGCAATAGACGCAGATGGAGAACGCAGGTTTCATGCGGAGAAGAAGCGCACCAGTGCCGTGAGCCACACGCCCGCGGCGAAGACGAGGGACAGGAACACCGCGGCGCTGCCCATGTCCTTGGCGCGTTTGGACAGCGGGTGCCGTTCGGGCCCGATGCGGTCGATGGCGGCCTCGACGGCGGTGTTGAGGAGTTCCACGATCAGCACCAGCAGCACCGAGCCGGCCAGCAGGGCCACCTCCACCCAGCTGCCGGTGATGAAGAAGGCCAGCGGCAGCATCACGAAGGCGAGGCAGGCTTCCAGCCGGAAGGCCGCTTCCTCCCAGCCGGCGCGCAGGCCGGCCATCGAATAGCCCGTGGCGTGCCACACGCGGGCGAAGCCGGTGCGGCCCTTCTGCTCGTTCACGAACTCGGGCAGGGCATCGCGGTGGGACATGCCCGCATTGTCGCCGACCGGCCGGCGCCCCTTCTCAGGCGGCATCGACCAGGCGCGTGCCGGCCCAGGCGTCGTGCCAGAACTGGCGTTGCGGATGCAGGCGGCTCAGCGCGGCCCAGCACAGGACCCAGCCGATGAAGGCGGCGGTGACGGGCTTCCAGTCCGACAGGTGCTGCCGGGCGAAGACGGCGATCGGCGGCAGGACCCACACGGAGCACAGCACGTAGCGGAGCGCCGCGCGAGCGGGCGTGAGGGGCTGGCCCTGCGCGTCCACGATGCGCATGCGCCACGTCTGCATGGGAAGGGTGCGGCCCTTGGTCCACGACCAGGTGAAATAGACGCCGAGCACGAAAGCGATCACCGCCCCCAGTGCCTGCCGCCCGTAGAGGGCGTTGCGCATCTGGGTGACGACGGAGAACACGAAGGCCGTGACCATCGCGATGCCCAGGGCCAGGAACGCCTCGTAGAACAGGGACGCGAGGCGGCGCCGCAGGCTGGGCGCGGCCAGGGCGGAAGCGGGCGGGCTCAAGGCTGGACCGGCGCCAGGGGCTGCGGCAGCAGGGTGTTGGTGTCCACCTGGCCGGGCACCACGGCGATCTTCGCGGCGCCGCTCTCCGCCTTCTTCGGCTTGGGGATGCGCGCCAGCTTCTGCTGCGGCACCGGCTGCACCGCCACCGCGGTGGGCGGCGGCGGCGGCTTGGCCGCGGCGGCGCCGGCGGCGAGCTTGCGCTTTTCCTCCGGCGACAGGTTCTGGTAGGCCTCCCACTTGGCGCGCTTGTCGTCGGTCTTGATCTTCTGGCTCTCGGCGAAGTTCAGGCGGGCGAGCGTGCGCTGCTGCGGCGACAGGGCGGCCCATTCCGCCATGCGGCTGTGCAGGCGGGCCTGCTCGCCGGGTGGCATGGTGGGGTAGTTCTGCGAGAGGGCCAGCCACTTGCGCTTGTGCGCTTCGCCCAGTACGCGCCAGGTGCCGGACAGCGGCGCCAGCGACAGTTGCTGCTGCTGCGTCAGTTCGGCCCAGGTGGGGCTGGATTCGGGGCGGGGCGCCGGTGCGTTGCGCACCGGGGCAGGGCGGATCGGCGCGCGGGTGGAGACCGAGGGCTTGTTCGCCTGGGCCAATGGGGCCGCGGGCGCGACCGTCGCGGGCGCCGGCGCGTTCACCGGCGCGTTCACCGAGGGCGGGACGGGATTCTGTTGGGCGAGCGCCACATCCGCCGCCACGGCAGCCAGCGCCAGGCCCGCGGCAGCGAGGCCGGAGGCGATGGTCAGGCGGGGGCGGGCGGGGCGGCTCATCGTCCGGGTCGGTTCATTCGCCGCGCCCGGACTGCTTGAGGAACTGCACGAATCCCGGGTCGGCGTAGGCGGCCGGCGGCAGGTCGTCGGTCAGCAGGGCCGTATCGACCTCGGCCAGCTCGCTGGCGCGGCGGTCCGTCTGGATGGTGTGGATCAACACCAGGCCGCCTGCCAGCACGAGGAGCGGCAGGACGGAGCCGATGCGGTTCAGCCAGTTGCGCTCGAGCGCCAGCGTCGCCGAGGCGCCACGGCCCACGACGACCGGCGCGGCGGCCGGCTTCTTGCGGGCCTCGAGGGCGCGCACGCGCGCCGCCCGCAGGCGTTCCCGGGCCTCGTACGTCAGCTCCTCGGAGCCGGACGACAGGCGCATGGCGACCGCGCGGCCGAACTGGTCCGCCTGGCGGTGGGCGAGCAGTGAGTCCGTGTTGGTCATAGTTGGATCCCTTTTGCCTTCAGTGCCTTGCTGAGGGCCGCGACCGCACGGGAGCAGTGCGTCTTGACACTGCCTTCCGAGCAGCCCATGGCGGCAGCGGTTTCTGCAACATCCATGTCCTCCCAGTAACGCATCAAGAAGGCTTCGCGTTGACGGGCGGGCAGCTCCATGATCTCCGTCTCGATCTCCCGCAAGATCTGGGCCCGGCGGGTGGCATCTTCGGCGCTTTCGACCTGCTGAGACTGGTCCGCGGAGGAATAAGTTTCCAGCAGGTCGAAATCCCCGTCGTCGGAGGCGGATTCGAAGTCGCTCAGGTTGGAGAAGAGGGCATTGCGGGTCTTCTGCCGCCGAAAGAAGTCCAGGGTGCAGTTCGACAGGATCCGCTGGAACAGCATGGGCAGTTCCGCGGGCGGTTTGTCGCCATAGTGCTCCGCCAGCTTCATCATGCTGTCCTGCACGATGTCCAGTGCCGCCTCCTCCTCGCGCACGTGGTAGACGGTGCGCTTGAAGGCGCGTTTCTCCACGCTCTGGAGGAAGTCCGAGAGTTCGCGTTCGGTGGCCAAGGAGTCCCGGGTGCGGCGGTAAGGCTTCGGTTTGTGTTTGTCGCGCCCAGGCAGCAGGCGCCGCTGGACAGCCGGAAATTATGGCACCTGGCCCGCTGCCCTTGGCCGCTCGTCTGTTGCAGTGCGATAATCGCGGCGCAAGTCACAGGCAAACGAGTCCTGGTCCGGCGGTGCGACGCGCCCGCCCATGGCCCGGTGCTCCAAGTCCCGACGCGGCCCCACAAGGGCTGGTGAAGGGGCACCCCAAGGTTCGTAGTTCGAAACCCGAAAGGTTGATCATGGAAATCACAAGGACGGAGCTGAGCTCCGCGGCCGCCGCCTCGGCAGGCCAGACCCCCGACCTCCGCGGCGCCGAAATCCTCGTCAAGTGCCTCCAGGCCGAGAACGTGAAATACGTCTGGGGCTATCCGGGCGGCGCGGTGCTGCACATCTACGACGCGTTCTACAAGCAGGACACGATCCAGCACGTCCTGGTGCGCCATGAACAGGCCGCCGTGCACGCCGCCGACGGCTATGCCCGCGCGACCGGCGACGTCGGCGTGGCGCTGGTGACCTCCGGCCCCGGCGTGACCAATGCCGTCACCGGCATCGCCACCGCGTACATGGATTCGATCCCGATGGTGATCGTGACCGGCCAGGTGCCCACCGCCGCCATCGGCATGGACGCCTTCCAGGAATGCGACACCGTCGGCATCACCCGCCCGATCGTCAAGCACAACTTCCTGGTCAAGGACGTGCGCGACCTGGCGGAGGTGATGAAGAAGGCCTTCCACATCGCCCGCAGCGGCCGTCCCGGCCCGGTGGTGGTGGACATCCCGAAGGACGTCTCCTTCAACAAGACCGCGTACACCGGCTATCCGGACAAGGTGGAGATGCGCTCGTACAAGCCCGTCTCCAAAGGCCACAGCGGCCAGATCCGCAAGGCGGTGCAGCTGCTGCTGGGGGCCAAGCGCCCCTACATCTACACCGGCGGCGGCGTGGTCCTGGGCAACGCGACGCAGGAGCTGCGCACGCTGGCCGACATGCTCGGCTTCCCGGTCACCAACACGCTGATGGGCCTGGGATCCATGCCCGGCACCGACCCGAAGTTCCTCGGCATGCTGGGCATGCACGGCACCTACGAGGCCAACAACGCGATGCAGAACTGCGACGTGCTGCTGGCCGTGGGCGCGCGCTTCGACGACCGCGTGATCGGCAACCCCAAGCACTTCGGCTCGCACGAACGCAAGATCATCCACATCGACGTGGATCCCTCCAGCATCTCCAAGCGCGTGCGCGTGGACATCCCGATCGTGGGCGACGTCAAGGAAGTGCTGAACGACCTGATCGCGCAGATCCGGGAAGCGGGCATCAAGCCCGATCCCGCGGCGCTGGGCGGCTGGTGGGAGACCATCGAGGGCTGGCGCAAGCGCGACTGCCTGCGCTACGACCGCGGCAACCGCGACGTGATCAAGCCGCAGCACGTGATCGAGACGCTGTGGAACATGACGAAGGACGTGGAGACCTACATCACGTCCGACGTCGGCCAGCACCAGATGTGGGCCGCGCAGTTCTACAAGTTCCCCGAGCCGCGCCGCTGGATCAACTCGGGCGGCCTGGGCACGATGGGCGTGGGCATCCCGTACGCCATGGGCATCAAGCTGGCCAAGCCCGAGTCCGAGGTGTACTGCATCACCGGCGAAGGCTCGGTGCAGATGTGCATCCAGGAGCTCTCGACCTGCCTGCAGTACAACACGCCGATCAAGATCGTCTCGCTGAACAACCGCTACCTCGGCATGGTGCGGCAGTGGCAGCAGCTCGATTACGAGGGCCGCTACTCGCACAGCTACATGGACGCGCTGCCCAACTTCGTGAAGCTGGCCGAGGCCTATGGCCACGTGGGCATGCTGATCGAGCGCCCGCAGGACGTCGAACCGGCCCTGCGTGAAGCCCGCAAGCTGAAGGACCGCACGGTGTTCATGGACTTCCGTACCGACCCGACCGAAAACGTCTGGCCGATGGTGAAGGCGGGGCAGGGCATCACGGAGATGCTGCTCGGGTCGGAAGACCTGTAAAACCAAACTGCCGGACGCAGAGGACGCAAAGGGTACGCAGAGGACGCGAAAGAGACCAGGAAGAAGACCTCGAAGGTTTTCTTTTGCGTCCTCTGCGTACCCTTCGCGTCCTCTGCGTCCGGTAGTCCGGTTTTCGACCAACCCGAAGACGAATCTATTGGCTGCCAAGCCCGCCGCTTACCGGCGACGGGGGAGGGCACCGAAAAGAGGAATCAGACATGAAGCACATCATTGCCGTGCTGCTCGAGAACGAGCCCGGCGCCCTCTCGCGGGTCGTGGCCCTGTTCTCGGCCCGCGGCTACAACATCGAATCGCTCACGGTGGCGCCGACGGAAGATCCGTCGCTGTCGCGCATGACGATCACCACCGCCGGCTCGGACGACGTGATCGAGCAGATCACCAAGCACCTGAACCGGCTGATCGAGGTGGTCAAGGTCGTCGACCTCACCGAGGGCAGCTACACCGAGCGCGAGCTCATGATGGTGAAGGTGCGCGCGGTGGGCAAGGAGCGCGAGGAGATGAAGCGCATGGCGGACATCTTCCGCGGCCGCATCATCGACGTGACCGACAAGAGCTACACCATCGAACTCACGGGCGACCAGTCCAAGAACGACGCTTTCCTGGTCGCCATCGACCGCAGCGCGATCCTGGAGACGGTGCGCACCGGCGCCAGCGGCATCGGCCGCGGCGAACGCATCCTCAGGGTCTGACCCGCACCACCCCCCACAGCAACGAATTTTTCTGGAGAGACCATGAAGGTTTATTACGACAAGGACTGTGACCTCAGCCTGATCAAGGGCAAGACGGTCGCCATCATCGGCTACGGCTCGCAAGGCCACGCGCACGCGCAGAACCTCAACGACAGCGGCGTCAAGGTCATCGTGGGCCTGCGCAAGGGCGGCGCCTCCTGGCCGAAGGTCGAGAAGGCCGGCCTGAAGGTCGCCGAGGTCAGCGAGGCCGTCAAGTCCGCCGACGTCGTGATGATCCTGCTGCCCGACGAGCAGATCGCCACGGTCTACAAGAACGACGTCGAGCCGAACATCAAGCAGGGCGCCTCGCTGGCGTTCGCCCACGGCTTCAACGTGCACTACGGCCAGGTCGTGCCCCGCGCCGACCTCGACGTGTGGATGGTGGCGCCCAAGGCCCCCGGCCACACCGTGCGCAGCACCTACACGCAAGGCGGCGGCGTGCCGCACCTGGTGGCCGTGCATTCCGACAAGTCGGGCCGCGCGCGCGACCTGGCGCTGTCGTACGCGATGGCCAACGGCGGCGGCAAGGCCGGCATCATCGAGACCAACTTCCGCGAAGAGACCGAGACCGACCTGTTCGGCGAGCAGGCCGTGCTGTGCGGCGGCACCGTGGAACTGATCAAGGCCGGCTACGACACGCTGGTGGAAGCCGGCTACGCGCCCGAGATGGCGTACTTCGAGTGCCTGCACGAGCTCAAGCTGATCGTGGACCTGATCTACGAAGGCGGCATCGCGAACATGAACTACTCGATCTCCAACAACGCGGAGTACGGCGAGTACGTCACGGGCCCGAAGATCGTCACCGACGAAACGCGCAAGGCCATGAAGCAGGCCCTGAAGGACATCCAGACCGGCGAATACGCCAAGAGCTTCATCCTGGAAAACCGCGCCGGCGCCCCGACCCTGCAGTCGCGCCGCCGCCTGAACGCCGAGAGCTCCATCGAGGTGGTGGGCGAGCAGCTGCGCGCGATGATGCCCTGGATCAAGAAGAACAAGCTGGTGGACCAGAGCCGCAACTGACGGGCGTCGCGGCCTGCGGCCGCAAGCCCGCCATCCCCGCGCAGGCGGTGATCCGGAGAAGCCGCCCTCGGGCGGCTTTTCCCTTTCAAAGCCCTGGATGCCCGCCTGGCATGCTACGTACGGCTACGCCGCCCCCGGCGGCTCGGTCGCGGGCATGACGGCGCGGGTACGCGCGCGACGCACAGCGTTGTATTTCCACCCCAACGCCGCCTTACACTCTCGCCCATGCACGACGGACACGAAGACGACCTCTCGGCGGAAGGGGTGGTGGTGCGCAAGCGGCGCAAGGGCATCTACATCCTGCCCAACCTGTTCACGCTGGCGGCGCTGTTCGGCGGCTTCTACGCCGTCGTGATGGCGATGAACGGCCGCTTCGACCTCGCCGCGGCCGGCGTGTTCTGCGCGATGGTGCTGGACAGCCTCGACGGCCGCGTCGCCCGCATGACCAACACGCAAAGCGCCTTCGGCGAGCAGATGGACTCGCTGTCCGACATGGTCTCCTTCGGCGCCGCGCCGGCGCTGATCGCCTACGAGTGGGCCCTCAAGGGCCTGGGCCGATGGGGCTGGATCGCCGCCTTCGTCTACTGCGCCTGCGCGGCGCTGCGGCTGGCGCGCTTCAACGTCAACACGGGGGTGGTCGACAAGCGCTACTTCCAGGGCCTGCCGTCGCCGGCGGCCGCGGCGCTGGTCACCGGCTTCATCTGGCTGATGACGGAGTACGAGGTCAAGGGCTACCAGGTGGCCTGGGTGATGTTCGGCGTGGCGCTCTACGCGGGCCTCACCATGGTGACCAACGTGCCCTTCTACAGCTTCAAGGACATCCAGATGAAGAAGAGCGTGCCCTTTGTGGTGATCGTGCTGATCGCCCTGGGCATCGCCGTCATCAACATCTATCCGCCCGCGGTGCTGTTCGCGATCTTCGTCGTCTACGGGGTCTCCGGCTACGCGCTGTACTTCTGGCGCAAGTCGCGCGGCGAGCGCGCGAGCATGATCGCGACGTCGACCGACGAGCCCGAAGAGAGCGGATTGCACCGATAGAAAACCCTGATGGGGACGGCCGCAAGGCCTGTGCTAAAGTCGACGACATGAACCGTATCGCGCTGGCCCTACTACTCATCCCCCACGGGCGGAGACGGTAGCGCGCGCGCATTCCCGGACTGACGGCCCGTTTGCACCTGCAGCGGGCCGTTTTTCATTGGGGCTGCGGGTTCCACTCCCCACATCGAAGCGAGAACACCGATGGCCATGCTGAAGAACCCCGCAACCAAGTACCGCCCCTTCGCGCCCGTGCGCCTGAGCGACCGCACCTGGCCCGACGCGGTGCTGGCGAAGCCGCCCGTGTGGTGCAGCGTGGACCTGCGCGATGGCAACCAGGCCCTGATCGAGCCCATGGACATCCCGCGCAAGCTGCGCATGTTCGAGACGCTGGTGGCGATCGGCTTCAAGGAGATCGAGGTCGGCTTCCCCTCGGCCTCGCAGGTCGAGTACGACTTCGTGCGCAAGCTGATCGACGAGGACCTGATCCCCGACGACGTCACGATCCAGGTGCTCACGCAGGCGCGCGAGCCGCTGATCCGCCGCACCTTCGAGGCGCTGCAGGGCGCCAGGCGCGCCATCGTGCACCTGTACAACGCCACTGCGCCGGTGATGCGCAAGGTGGTGCTGGGGCTCGACGAGGACGGCATCGTCGAACTCGCGACCTCGCAGGCGAGGCTGTTCGTGGAACTCGCCGCGCAGCAGCCCGCCACCGACTGGGTGTTCCAGTACTCGCCCGAGATGTTCTCCGGCACCGAACTGGCCTTCGCCAAGCGAGTGGTCGATGCGGTGACCGAGGTGTGGCAGCCCACGCCCGCGCGCAAGTGCATCGTCAACCTGCCGTCGACGGTGGAGCATTCCACGCCCAACATCTTCGCCGACATGATCGAGTGGATGCACCGGCACCTCGCGCGCCGGGATGCCATCGTGCTGTCTGTGCACCCGCACAACGACCGCGGCACCGGCACGGCCGCCGGCGAATTCGCCGTGATGGCCGGCGCCGACCGGCTCGAGGGTTGCCTGTTCGGCAACGGCGAGCGCACCGGCAACCTGGATCTCGTCAACGTGGCCCTGAACCTGTACAGCCAGGGCGTGGACCCGGGGCTGGACTTCTCCGACATCGACGAGGTCCGCCGCATCGTCGAGCACTGCAACCAGCTGCCGGTGCATCCGCGCCACCCCTACGTCGGCGACCTGGTCTACACCTCCTTTTCCGGCTCGCACCAGGATGCGATCAAGAAGGCCTTCGTCGCGCGCAAGGAAGGCGAGATCTGGGACATGCCCTACCTGCCGATCGACCCCAAGGACCTGGGGCGCAGCTACGAGGCCGTGATCCGCGTCAACAGCCAGTCCGGCAAGGGCGGCATCTCCTACCTGCTGGAGGCGGAGTACGGCCTGGAGCTGCCGCGCCGCCTGCAGATCGAGTTCAGCCAGGTGGTGCAGGGCGTGATGGACGCCAGCGGCAAGGAGCTGTCGGCGCAGGACCTGTGGACGCTGTTCCGCAACGAATACCGCGTCGGCCGCGCGGAGGTGGCGCACCAGGTGCTGGAGTCGGGCGCGCCCGGCGAGCGGGTCACGCTGGAGGCGGACGTGCGCATGGACAGCGGCCGGGCGCTCTCGGTCACCGGGGCCGGCAACGGCCCGATCGATGCCTTCGTGGAAGGGCTGAGCCTCGCGCTCGGCGAACCGGTCCGCGTGCTGGACTACCATGAGCATGCGATCGCCTCGGGCGCCGACGCGCGCGCCGTCGCCTACCTGGAGCTGCGGGTCGGCGACCGCACGCTGTTCGGCGTCGGCATGGACGCGAACATCGTCTCGGCCTCGCTCAAGGCGATCGTCTCGGGCCTGCAGCGCGCCGGCCTCGCGACCGAACAAGAGGAATCCACATGGCAGACCAACTGATCATCTTCGACACGACGCTGCGCGACGGCGAGCAATCGCCGGGCGCCTCCATGACCAGGGACGAAAAGCTGCGCATCGCGCGCCAGCTCGAGCGCCTGCGCGTGGACGTGATCGAGGCGGGCTTTCCCGCCAGCTCCAACGGCGACTTCGAGTGCGTGCAGGCGATCGCCCACGCGATCAAGGACTCGACGGTGTGCGGGCTGGCGCGGGCCAACGACCGCGACGTCTCGCGCGCGGCCGAGGCGCTCAAGGGCGCGGCCCGCGGGCGCATCCACACCTTCATCGCGACCTCCCCGCTGCACATGGAAAAGAAGCTGCGGATGACGCCGGACCAGGTGCTGGAGCAGGCGAAGCAGTCGGTGCGCTTCGCGCGCAACCTGTGCGCCGACATCGAGTTCTCGCCCGAGGACGGCTACCGCAGCGAGGTCGATTTCCTCTGCCGCGTGCTGGAGACGGTGATCAAGGAAGGCGCGACCACGATCAACGTGCCCGACACGGTGGGCTACGCCGTGCCGGAGCTGTACGGCCAGTTCATCAAGACCCTGCGCGAGCGCATCCCCAATTCCGACAAGGCGATCTGGTCGGTGCACTGCCACAACGACCTCGGCATGGCGGTGGCGAACTCGCTGGCCGGCGTGAAGCTCGGCGGGGCACGCCAGGTCGAGTGCACGATCAACGGGCTGGGCGAGCGCGCGGGCAACTGCTCGCTGGAAGAGGTCGTGATGGCCGTGAAGACGCGCAAGGACTACTTCGGCCTCGAGGTGAACATCGCCACCGAGCACATCGTGGCGGCCAGCCGCATGGTGAGCCAGACCACGGGCTTCGTGGTGCAGCCGAACAAGGCCGTGGTGGGCGCCAACGCCTTCGCGCACGCGAGCGGCATCCACCAGGACGGCGTGCTCAAGGCGCGCGACACCTACGAGATCATGCGGGCCGAGGACGTCGGCTGGACGACCAACAAGATCGTGCTGGGCAAGCTGTCGGGGCGCAACGCGTTCAAGGCGCGGCTGCAGGAGCTGGGCGTGCAGATGGAGAGCGAGGCCGACGTCAACACGGCCTTCGCCCGGTTCAAGGAACTGGCCGACCGCAAGAGCGAGATCTTCGACGAGGACATCCTCGCGCTGGTGAGCGACGAGGCCATGACGCACGAGCAGGAGACGTACCGCCTGGTGTCGCTGCGCCAGCACAGCGAGACCGGCGAGCGCCCGCATGCCGAGGTGGTGTTCACGGTCGACGGCCGCGAGGTGCGGGGCGAGTCGGACGGCAACGGGCCGGTCGATGCGTCGCTCAAGGCGATCGAGACGCACGTGAAGAGCGGCGCCGAGATGGTGCTGTACTCGGTCAACGCGATCAGCGGCTCGACGGAGAGCCAGGGCGAAGTCACGGTGCGGCTGTCGAACTCCGGCCGCATCGTCAATGGCGTCGGCGCCGATCCCGATATCGTCGTCGCCTCGGCCAAGGCCTACCTGAGCGCCCTGAACAAGCTGCACAGCAAGGTCGACAAGGTCCCCGCGCAAGGCGGCGGGCCGCTGTGACCCGCTGAGTCGGGGCGAAAAACAAGACAGCCGAACGCAGAGGGCGCGAAGGATACGCAGAGGACGCAGAGAAAACCCAAGGAAAGTTCTCGGGTTTCGTCTGCGTCCTCTGTGCTCTCTCTGCGCCCTCTGCGTTCGGCTGTCTTGTTTTTCGCTGTCCTCCCCGTCCACCCCCGAAAAACGACCGCCTGACCCCGGGTTATCCCCCACTGCAGAGCCACACCGTGAGGTTATGTTCCTAAGTCATTGATTTTTGTAAACATTACCCCAACAGGCCAGCTGCAGAAGTACACTTCGTCCCGTGGTGTCAGTTGTGTCCTACACCTACAGTCGTTGCTGGAGTAACCGATCTTGAACCGCTTCGCCCACGCGATCGCCCTCAGCCTCCTGGCCCTGTGGCTGGCGCCCGTCGCCGCCGACGCCGCGCCCCACAAGCGCTCGGCCAAGAAGGAAGCCCACGTCAGCATCGTCAAGCGGGCCCGGGTGGCCAAGACCTTCGCGGTCGGCCGCCAGCATCTCGTGGCCAGGCAGAGCCGCTCGGTCGTCAGGCTGGCGGTGCCCTCCAAGCCCTCCTTCGGCCAGATGGCGGGCCTGCATGCCACGCAGGACGACCTCGACCTGCGCTCCAGCGTCGCCCTGGTGATCGACCAGGATTCCAACGAGATCCTGCTGCGCAAGAACGAATCCGCCGTGCTGCCGATCGCCTCCATCACCAAGCTGATGACGGGCCTGGTGATCAGCGAGGCCAAGCTGCCGATGGACGAGATGATCGCCATCAGCCAGGACGACGTGGACACCGAGAAGTTCACGGGTTCGCGGCTGCGCGTGGGCGCCACGCTCACGCGCGGCGAGCTGATGCAGCTGGCCCTGATGTCCAGCGAGAACCGTGCTGCCCATGCGCTGGGCCGCACCTATCCGGGCGGCTTGAACGCGTTCGTCGAGGCCATGAACAGCCGCGCCAAGCTGCTGGGGATGGGCGACACGAAGTACGTGGAGCCGACCGGCCTGTCGAGCCGCAACCAGTCGAGCGCACAGGACCTGGCGCGCCTGGTCGCCTTCGCCTCCAACGACCCGATGCTGCGCGAGCTGACGACCACGCCGGAGCGGCAGGTCGAAGTCGGCAACCGCACGATGCAGTTCCACACGACCAACCGGCTGGTGAAGAACCCCGCGTGGGAGATCGGCCTGCAGAAGACCGGCTACATCGCGGAGGCGGGCCAGTGCCTGGTGATGCAGGCCAAGGTGGCCGGCCGCAAGCTGATCATGGTGTTCCTGGACTCCGCCGGCAAGTTGAGCCGCATCGCCGACGCCGAGCGCGTGCGCAAGTGGGTCGAGACCCATTCGCCCAACGGCATCCCGAGCGGCAACACGCTCATCCGGCAGGTCAACGGGTAACAACCGAAGACGGACAGCCGGACGCAGAGGGCGCAAAGGGTACGCAGAGGACGCAAAAAAGACAAAGAAACCTTTGAAGGTTTTCTTTGCGTCCTCTGCGTACCCTTCGCGTCCTCTGCGTCCGGCTGTTCGGTTTTCTCAGGCCGCCATCCGCTCCGTCGGCGGCTTGTAGCCCAGGGCCGCGGAGATCTCCGCCGCGGTGGTCTGCAGCTTCGACAGCCAGCTCTCGTCCAGGCGATCCGCCGGGGCGGAGATCGACAGGCCGGCCACCAGGCGCGACTGGTCGTCGTAGATGCCGGCGGCCATGCAGCGCACGCCCAGTTCCAGCTCCTCGTTGTCGCGCGCGAGGCCGTACTGCCGCGCCTTGGCCAGCTCGCGTTCCAGCGCCGGCAACTGCGTGATGCTGTTCTTGGTGTGGCCGGCCAGCCCGGTGCGCGTGGCGTAGGCGCGCACGCGCTGCGGGTCGTCCGCGGCCAGGAACAGCTTGCCGGTGGAGGTCAGGTGCAGCGGCGCGCGGCCGCCGATGGCGCGCACCACCTGCATGCCCGAGCGCTCGCTGTAGGCACGCTCGACGTAGACGATCTCGTCGCCCTGGCGCACGCTCAGGTTCACCGGCTGCTGGATCTGCTTGTGCAGCTCGCGCATGGGCGTCAGCGCCGCATCGCGCACGTTCAGCCGGGCCTTCACCAGGTTGCCCAGTTCCAGCAGGCGCATGCCGAGCCGGTAGCTGCCGGCCTCGGGCCGGTCGACGAAGCGGCCGGTGGCCAGGTCGTTGAGGATGCGGTGCGTGGTCGACGGGTGCAGGCCCGTCTTCTCGCTGATTTCCTTGAGGGAGATGGCTTCTTCCCGCGAGGCCAGCACGTCGATGAGCGAAAACATGCGCTCGATCACCTGGATGGTGGGCGTGGCGGGAGCCTGGGAGTCGGTTTTTCTCATGGGGACCGTAGTATGCCCCCGTATTTTATCTGGTGAAACCGGGAGCGGGCTCTAGCGGGATTTGTCCCGGCGCAAAGGTCGCGGCGGCGCGACGGGGCGGGGCACCACCGCCGCGGGCAGGGGCGGCAGCGGGGAGCCGTCGCCGCGCTTCCATTCGCCGTCCACGAGGATCTCGTGCGGGTGGAAGCGCGACTTGTAGTTCATCTTCGGGCTCTCCTGGATCCAGTAGCCCAGGTACACGTGCGGCAGCTTCAGGCGCCGGGCCTGGTCGATCTGCCACAGCACGCTGTAGGTGCCGTAGCTGGCCGTCGGGTCCGGCTCGTAGAAGGTGTAGACGGCGGAGATGCCGTCGTTGAGCACGTCGAGGATGGACACCATGCGCAGCGGGCCGATGCTGCCATCCGGCTGCTTCTCGCGAAATTCCACCAGCCGCGAGTTCACCCGGCTTTGCAGCAGGAACTGCGTGTACTGGTCGATGCTGTCGTGGTCCATGCCGCCGCCCGCGTGCCGCCCTGTCTGGTAGCGCAGGTACAGGTGGTAGTGCTCGGGCACGAAGCACAGCTTGAGCACGCGCGCCTGCAGGTTGTCGTGCCGCGTCCAGGCCCGGCGATGGCTGCGGCTCGGATGGAAATCGTCGACCCGCACGCGCAGCGGCACGCAGGCGCGGCAGCCGTCGCAGTAGGGCCGGTACGTGAACATGCCGCTGCGGCGGAAGCCGCTGGTGACGAGGTCCGAGTAGGCGTCGTTGTGGATCAGGTGGCTGGGGGTCGCGACCTGGGAACGGGCCTGCTTGCCCGGCAGATAGCTGCACGGATACGGCGCCGTGGCGTAGAACTGCAGCGTCTGGAGCGGAAGGTCCTTGAGGTGCGTCACGCGGGGGTCGGGTGCGGCAAGACTGCGTTCCAGTATACGGGCTCGAATTGCCATGGAGCGGTGCCGCGACGGGCCTGCACGGCCACTTGTTGCACAAATTCCGCGCGCGGGATCTCGCGCGCCCCGAGCGAGGCCAGGTGGCGCGTGTTCTGCTGGCAGTCGATCACGCCCACGCCCACGTTGCGGCACCAGGCCACCAGGGCCGCCAGGGCGATCTTGGAGGCGTCCGGCACGCGCGTGAACATCGACTCGCCGAAGACCGCATGGCCGATCACCACGCAGTACAGCCCGCCCACCAGGCGGCCGTCCATCCACGTCTCCACGCTGTGCGCGAAGCCGGCGCGGTGGAAGGCCTGGTAGGCCTGCACCATCGCCGGCACGATCCAGGTGCCGGACTGGCCGGGGCGGTCGCTGGTGGCGCACGCGTGGATCACCGCGTCGAAGTCGCTGTCGAAGCGGATCTCGCACCGGGGGTCGGCCACGAACTTCGCCAGCGTCTTGCGGAACGACCGGTGCAGCCGGAACTCCGCGGTGGACAGGACCATGCGCGGGTCGGTGCTCCACCACAGGATCGGCTGGCCCTCGCTGAACCAGGGAAAGATGCCGTTCGCGTACGCGCGCTGCAGGCTGTCCACGTCCAGCGCGCCCCCGGCCGCCAGCAGTCCGGGCGCCGGCTGCCGCTGATCCCAGGCCTGCGCCGGATCGGGGAAGGGGTCGCCGGGTTGAAGCCAGGGCAGGTGCATCGAAGGGTTGGTGGCGTCCACGCGGGAGATGATTGTGCCCGCCCAGCGGCGAGCGCGCGTTCTTCCGTGCCGGCCGCCTCCGACATCTGCATGGGGGCGCAGGCCTACGCGGGCACGCGCCGCGCGCGCCTACGTTCCCCGGACAGCAGCAAACCCGCAGGATCCGCATGGCCCGAACCGCCGCTCCCGAGCAGCGTGCCGCCGTCCGCTTCGATGCCAGCCTCCCGGTGGCCATCCAGGGCGCCAGCGGCGAGACGCACAACATCAGCGCGCACGGCGTGTACTTCGAAACCGATCTCCCGCAGCGCGTGGGCGAGCTGGTCAACTTCAGCCTGGAGTACACGCTGCACGGGCGGCGCCATCGCCTGGTGTGCGAAGGCAAGGTCGTGCGGGTGGACCGGCAGGGCGACCGGCTGGGCGTGGCCGCGCGCCTGGTGGCGCCGTTCTTCGACGGCACCGAGGAAGTCTCGCTGTAGCAGGCGCCCAGGCTCCTAGTCGGCGCGGGGCAAATGCGGCCGCGGCACGCCCGGCCCGGGCGGGGCCGCGTCCCCCACCGTCAGCGGCACGAGTTCCGGCCGCGGCAGCAGGCGGGCGCCGATGCGAAAGCCGCCCTCGGCCGGCTCGCTGCGCACCACCTCCGCCTCGCAGCGCAGGGGGTATTGGTGGCCGTCCAGGAGGTACTCGATGACGACCTGCACGCGCGCGCCGGCCTCGTAGGCCCGGTCGGAAAGGAAGGACAGTCCGCTGGCGCTCAAGTCCTGGGTGGTGGCGGGTGCGCCGTCCACGCTGACCGGCATGGCCGCACCGAAGCGCTCGGCCTCGCGCCGCTCGCTGCGGGAGCGCAGCGGAACCGGGATGGTGACTCCGTCGGCAGGCATGGGACTTCGTTCCTCGCGTGAATCCCGACCGTAGCCGTGGACGTGCACCGGTTTGTAGGCCGGCGCCGGGCCCGCGCGTCGGACGCGACGGCTTCCTGCACGGCTTCCAGGGTGACTACGCGCGCCGAAGGCGAATTCCGACAGGGCTCGCACCGGGCGCAATCCAGCATCCCGTTCGTTGCGTCAAGGAGCCGCCATGCCGAACGACCGCCGCGAAGCACGCGCAGAGACCCTCCAGGTCCTGCTGCCCTGGGGGATGCCGATGTCCGATCGCGACGACGGCCTGCCCGGCGCGGCGTTCTGGCTCGCCGGCGGCGCCTCGCTGCTGCTCTGGACCGCGGTGGCCCTGCTGCTCACGGCCGTGTGAGGCGGCCCATCCGCCGCGGCCGGCGCGGTGGCCAGGGGCCGGCGGCAAGGGGCGGGAAGCGGCCGGGAGCGGGGGGAAACGGCGCAAATCCTCACGCGGGTGCGTGAAAAAACCACGATCTGCGCCGCCTGTCTGTGCCACACTCGAGGTGATCTTCCCGCCTTCGTGTCCATGCGCCGTCCCGCCGTCCCCGATTCCCATGGCCGCCTGCAGCCGGCCGGCCGCCGCTGGGGTTTCGGCGCGCACAGCGTTCTGCCTTACCTGAGCTTCGCGCTGCAGGCGCGTCCCGGGCAGGAGAGCGACGAATCCATCCGCAATCCGGTGTTCCCGCAGATGGAAAGCACCTTGCCGGTCCTGCGCCGCCCGCACTGAGCGGCCGCCTCCTCTTCCGTCTTTTTCCTAAGCCAGCCTGACCAGGCAGAGGCGAATTCCCTACAACGTAGGGCGTGCCCCGTTGTGCGCCCCCTCCCCGGGATGTAACTTCATGTAATCACATCGGAGGAGGATTGCAATGAAGCGAGTCATCCCCGCGGCTGCCCTGCTGGCAGCTGCCCTGTCGGTTCCAGCCTGGGCCCAGAACGCGCAGCCGATCCGCATCGGGCTGATCTTCCCCCTCACCGGCGGCTCGGCCGACATGGGCAACAGCGCGCGCATCGGCGCCGAGGTGGCCGTCAACGAGATCAACCAGGTCGGCGGCTACCTCGGACGGCAGCTGCAGCTGGTGGTGCGCGACGACAAGGCCGACAACGACACCGGCCTGAAGCACGCGCAGGAGCTGGTTCAGAAGGAAAAGGTCACGGCCACCGTGGGCTTCTGCAATACCGGCGTGGCGATGAAGGCGCTGGACGTGTTCCAGGCGAACAAGAGCGTGCTGATGGTGACCTGCGCCACCGGCACCGCGATCACCGCGAAGTACCCCGCCGCCGACAGCTACATCTTCCGCACCTCGGCGCGCGACCAGCTGCAGACGCAGTTCCTGGTCGACGAGATCGTCAAGCGCGGCCTGAACAAGGTGGCGCTGCTGGTCGACACCACCGGCTACGGCGATGCCGGCCTGAAGGACCTGGAGGCGGCGCTGGGCCGCGCCAACCTGAAGCCCCACGCGGTGGCGCGCTTCAAGGTGGGCGTGAAGTCGCTCGACGAGGAGATGAGGCAGCTCAAGGCCTCCGGCGCCGATGCGCTGATCGGGTGGACCGTGGGCCCCGAGGAGGGCGTGATCTCCGCCAGCCGCGTCAACGCGGGCTGGAAGGTGCCGCAGTTCGGGCCCTGGGGCCTGTCGCATGCGTCGGCGTTCAGCACCTCCGGCGGCAAGGTGGACGGCGCGGCGATGGTGCAGACCGTGCTGCCGAACCCCTTCATGGAGCGCAACAGCAGCTTCCTGCGCGGCTACGCGAAGATCAGCAAGGAGGCGCCGATCGGCTCGATGATGTCGGCGGCGCAGACCTACGACGCGGTGCACCTGCTGCTGCGCGCGATGTTCGACTCCAAGGGCGACCTGAGCGGGCCGGCTCTGAAGAAGGCGCTGGAGAACCCCTCCGGCATCTATCGCGGCGTGGTGAGCGTGTACGAGCGCGCCTTCTCGCCGGCCGACCACGACGCCATCAGCGGCAACATGCTGTGGCTCGGCACCTGGCGCAACAACGAGCGCGGCTACTACTACAAGGACGACGAGCGCAAGGCGAGCATCATCCGGCGCAAGGAGCAGCCGGCCGCCACCGCGGCGGCCGCCGCCGCGGCGAAGTAACCGCGACGCGCCGAAGGACAAGGCCCGCGCGAGCGGGCCTTTGCGCTTGCGCGGGCATGATCTTCATGCCTGTTCGCATGGAGGCTCGCATGGCTCAATGGCGCAAGGGTTCCCCCGACGAGGTCTACTCCGAAGAGGAGATCAGGCAGCGTCTCGCGGCCGAACTGCCGGCCTGGTACTACGAGGACGGCTGGATCCGCCGCAAGTACAAGACCACCGGCTGGAAGGCCACGCTGATGGTCGTCAACACCGTGGGCCACCTCGCCGAGGCCGCGTGGCACCACCCGGACCTCGCGGTGTCGTACGCGTTCGTGGTGGTCAAGCTCGTGAACCACGCGGCCAAGGGCGTCACCGACAAGGACTTCGCGCTCGCGCGCAAGATCGAGGACGTGGTGCTGTGGCGTCCCGGCGGCGAGGAGGGCTCCCCGCTCGAAGGCACGCCGGAGGACCCGCGCTTCAAGTACCTGAAGTACGACTGAGGCGCGGCAGCCGCCCGCCGAAGGCATCCGGGCGGAAGTACACGCACAGCAGCAGCAGCGCGATGGCCGCGGGGATCGCGCGCAGGTCGGTGGCCACGCGCGCCGGCCGGGCGAGCCGCGGGTCGCGCATCAGCCGGGGGAGTTCCGCCGGATCGCGCAGGGCGCTGTAGCCCAGGCCGGTCTGCGCGGCGAGTGCGCGCAGGTGCGGCTCGCGCAGTTCCGACAGGTGTTCGCGCGAGCGCGGCTGGCCCTCGGCCAGGTTGCGCTGCATCACGTCCGCGGCGCGCCACCAGCCGATGCGGTTGCCTTCGCCATCGGTGCGGGGGATCGGCTGGGGCACGCTGCCGCCCACGCCCAGCAGCCAGCCGCGCACCTGCCCCGGCTGCACGTCGTCGAACCGCGGGAAGGCCGTGATCGGCGGCGACTCGTGGCCGTCGGTCACGAACAGCACGGCCGGCTGGCCACCCAGTTCCCTGGCCGCCCGCAGCGCCCAGAACACGCCCTTGGCCACCTCGCTCGCGTTGCCCCAGCGGATGCGGCCGTCGATTTCCGCCAGCGTGGCGAGCAGGTCGTTGTAGTTGTCGCAGACCTCGATCGGCGCCAGCAGCAGCAGCGTGCGGTATTCGGTGAACGCGGCCCAGCCCACGCGCGAGCCGCAGGGCAGCTCGCGCAGGGCGCGGCGCGCCGCCTCGCGCGCGAACGCGAGCCGGCTCGCGGGCACACCGTCGATCTGCGCGTCCTCGACGTCCATGCTCTGCGTGATGTCGAAGACGACGACGGTGTCGGCCACGTTGCGCGCGAGCGGCACCGGCGGCAGGACGAGCGCGATGAACAGCAGCAGCGTGGCGGCGGCGAGCAGCGTCAGGTCGCGCGGCGCGAGCTTCATGGCAGGTCGGTGCGCATCAGGGGCGCGGTGGTGATGGCGCGTTCGCGCTCGACCGGCGGGGGCTCCTCGTCGCCGGGCCGGTCGTCGATTTCGGGGGCGAGGCCCAGCGCCCGCTCGAGGTTGTAGCGCGCATCCCAGTCGGAGGGATCGTCCCGCAGCGCGTCGCGGAAACTCTGCTTGGCCAGTTCCACCAGCGGCAGCGCATCGTTCACGTGTTCGGGGCCGTTCTTCAGCGCCTCGTGCAGGTGCAGGTTGCCCAGGTTGTACAGCACCGCCTGCCGCAGCGGCCCGTGGCCGCCTTGCAGCAGCGCCTTGTGCGCCGCCAGCGCCGCCTCGTAGCGGCCCGCGGTCGACAGCGCGAGCGCCTGGGCGAAGCGCGCCTCGGCGAAGCCGCTGCCGGCCGCGGCGGCATCGGCCCGCGCGATCGCCTGGTTGATGCGCACCGCCTGCACCAGCCGCATCGCCTGCCAGGCCGCCGGCAGCGCCAGCGCGATGCTGGCGGCGGCGAAGGCCAGGTGCACGGTGCGGCGCTTCATGACCAGCCTCGCAGCGTGACGGCGCGCAGCGTGAAGAGCAGGGCACAGCAGGCGATCGCCGCCGCCAGCGCGGCGCCGCTGAAATCGCGTCGCGGCACGCGCTCGCTGAAGTCCAGCGGGAAGTTCTGCTGCCGGCCCACGTCGGCCACGGCGCGCGCCACGCTCTCGGGGTCGTCGGCCTCGTAGGCGCGGTAGCCGCCGGGCAGGGTCTGGAAGAAGCGGTGCAGCGCGATCTCGGGCACCGCCTCGCCCGCTTCCCCGGGCGTGTCGAGCTTCTGGCTGTTGACCGAGCGCAGGTAGATCCAGGCCAGCGAGACGCGATTGCGCAATGCCGCGGCGTGGATGCGCTTGCGGGTGGCCGCGTCGAGCCGGGCGCCGCCATCGGAGACCAGCAGCACGATGCGGCTGCCGGTGTAGGCGCGCTGGTCGTACTCCGCGATCGCCGCGAGCAGCGCGCGCCCGACGTCGGTGTCCGACAGGCCGCGGCCGACGCCGCCGGCCGTGATGCCCGCCTGCACCACCGCATCGTGCTGCGTGAAGCGCACGACGCGGATCGGATGGGTGCTGAAGAACATCAGCGAGAAGCGGTCGTCCGGCCGCTCGCCGACGAAGCGGGCCAGCAGTTCGCGCGCGACCTTGCCCTTGGGCTCGCCGCGCGATGCGGCCTGGTAGCGCAGGTTCAGCGGGTCGATGCTGCGCCAGTCGGCGGGCAGCATGCGTTCGTCCATGCTGCGGCTGCGGTCGATCAGCAGCACGATCTCGGCGCCGCGCCCGGTGCGCGGCACGAAGGTTTCGGGACGCATCGGCGCCGCGATGGCCAGCACGATGGCGATCATGGCGGCCATGGCCAGCAGCCGCCAGGCGCGCCCGAGCGCCGCGCCGGCGCGGTCGGGCGGCAGCCAGCCCAGATGCGGGAAGACGAGCGCCTGCCTGCGCCGCGGCAGCAGCGGCAGCACGGCCAGCGGCAGCAGCACCAGCGCCCAGGGATGCGCGAACTCGAGGATGCCGTTCATGGCGCGTGCCGGCGTTCGAGCCGACTGAGGTCCCGGCACAGGGCCTGCGGCGACACCGCATCGGCGGGCAGGCCCTGGCCGAAGAACAGCTGGGCGGATTGGGCGTAGAAGCCCTCGACCTGCGGCCGCAGCGGCTGCAGGTGCGGCGCGCGCTCGAACAGCGCATCGAGCGAGCCCGGATGCAGCACGCGCCCCGCGGTGCGGTCGAAGGCCTGGTGCAGCGCCAGGTAGGCCGCGGGCGTGGCCGGCTGCTGGCCGCGCAGCGCCCTCAGCGCATGGGCGAAGGGCAGGGTGGTGCGGGCCCGCCACGCGCTCCAGCCGGAATACGCGAGCCAGGCGGCGACGCAGGTGGCCAGCGCCGCCAGCCAGAGCATCAGGGTGCGTTGCATCGCCAGCGTGTCGATCACCGGCGCGGCGCGGTCGGGGCGCAGCGGCAGCGGCTCGCCCGCGCGGGCCGGCGGGGTCAGCGGCCCGACGCTGAGGGCGGCGGGCGCCACCCGCAGCGGCGCCGCGCCGGCGCTGCCGGGGAGTTCCCAGGCCGGCACGGCAATGGTGGCGAGGCTGCGCGGCGCGTTGACCACCTGGTATTCCACCACCAGCCAGCGCGACCCGTCGGCGGCGGCCTCGACGCGCGCCGCCCTGCGCTCCAGCCAGGCGCTGACGCGCGCCGGCGGCGGCAGCGTTGCCGGCTCGAAAGGGCGTCCGTCCCGAGCGAGCAGCACCAGTTGCACCGCGATGTCGCCCACCGTGTAGCCGAAGCCGCGCGGCTGGCGCACCACGGCTTCGCCCGGGGCTGCGAGCGCCGCACCGGCCAGCATGGCGCCGGCGAGCAGCAGCGCGCGCACGGGCCTCATGCCTGGCCCTCGCACAGGTGGTCCGTCAGCGCCTGCGCGTCGAAGGCGCCCTGCAGGTAGAAGGGCCGCACGCCGTGGGCGCCGAACAGCCGGTCGAGCTCCGCGCGCCGGGCGGCGACGGCCTCGCGCCAGCGCGTGCGCAGCGCCGGCCGCAGCCACACGGTGCGGCCGCGGCCGCTCTCCGCATCCCTGAGCATCGCGAGACCATCGCGCGCGGGCGGCTCGACCTCGGAGGGGTCCCACACCACGATCGGGACGACCCACGCCGGCAGCAGCATGTCGAGCACGTCGTCCAGCCCCGCGAGCGGCCAGTGGAAGTCCGACACGAGGAACACGATGCCGCTGCGGCCGGCCAGCAGCGTGGCCGCCTCGCGCAGGCCTTCGATGCCGCCGGCGCCGCCTTCGCTTTGCTGCAGCATGTCGGCCAGCATCTCGCCCATGCCGCGATGCCGCCAGGCGCCCACGCGCAGCTCGGGGCGTTCGCGCCGGTCGAAGGCCACCATGCCGACCGCGTCGCCGACGCGAAAGGCGCTGTGCCCCAGCGCGCGCACGAAGCCGGCCGCCACCTCCAGCTTGCCCGGGGCGCCGAAACGCATCGAGGCCGAGACGTCCACCAGCAGGCGCACGGTCATCGCCGCGCGCTGGCGGTTCACGCGCACCAGCCAGTCCGCCTGCAGGCTGGCGATGCTGGCGCGCAGGTCCAGCCGGCGCGGATCGGGGCGCGCGTACAGGCTCAGGTGGGTGACGAACTCCAGCCCGGCGCCCAGCCCGCTGCCGGCATGGGTGCCGGTACGCTGGCCGGCCACGCGGTGCGGGGAGCGGTAGCGGAACTCCGGCACGGCGGTCATGGTGTCGCTCGCCCGGGAAAGGATCAGCGCGGGGTCGGCACGCGCTGCAACAACTGCGCCGTGAGCGCATCGGCGATCTGCGCGTGCCGCATCTCGTACAGCGGCGAGAAGAACACGCGGTGCCCCATGACGGCGGGGAACACCGCGGCGATGTCGTCGGGCGTCACGTGCGCGCGGCCGGCCAGCCAGGCCACCACGCGCGCGGCGCGCACCAGGGCCATCATGCCGCGCGGGCTGGCGCCGGAGAGCATCAGGCGGTCCATCTCCACGCCCTCGATGCGCACGTCGAAGCGCTGCGGCGCGTGCGTGGCGTCCCACAGGTCCATCACGTAGCGCTGCAGCGCCTCGCTGACCATGACGCTTTCCTGCACCAGCACGGCGATGTCGTTCAGCTCGCGCCAGGGCACGATGCCCGGCTCCACCCGCTCGAGCAGGGCCTCCGTGTCGTGGAAGGCGGGATCGAAGACGATGGCCCGGCGCGCGGACTCCTCGGCGGGCGCAGCCATCCTCAGCTCGAACATGAAGCGGTCGCGCGCGGCGGCCGGGAGTTCGAAGGTCTCCTCGCGTTCGAGCCGGTTGCGGTCGGCGAACACCGTCATGTGCGGGAAGCGGAACTCGCGGTTGAAGGCCGTCACCGTGCGTTCGGCCATCGCCCGCAGCAGCAGCGCCTGCACCTGCGGGCGCGCGCGGTTGATCTCGTTGAAGAAGAAGGTGGCCAGGGCGTCCTCGTGCCGCAGCAGCGGGCCCGGCTCGATGCGCGGCTTGCCGGCGTCGTCCACGTAGGTGTGATAGACGAGGTCCCCGGGCATCAGGTCGACGGTGCCCTCCACGCGCTCGAACTTGCCGCCCACGGCGCGGGCGAAGGCGCGCAGCACGGTGGTCTTGCCCACGCCCACGTCGCCTTCGAGCAGCACGTGGCCGCGCGCGAACAGCGCCACGTTGATCATGCGCAGCGCCTGCGGCTGGCCGATCACCGCGCGCGCCACCGCGGCCTCGACGCGCAGCGCGCGCTCGCGCCAGCCGTGCAGCATCTCCTCAGCGTGGGTCATCGAGGAGGCAGCTCTTGCGCGCCTGCGCCTGCAGCTGGCGGAACTTGCGGATCTGCACCTGCAGGGGCTCGACGTCGCGGATGTAGGAGCCGCGCTCGCCGCCGATGCTGGTCGCCTTGGCCGCCGTGCTCATGGTCACGAAGTCGTCGTAGGGCACCTCGCGCGCGATCGTGTCGATCACGCAGGAGCACTTGTTCAGCATCTCGTAGTGCCCGCCGGGGTGGTCGTGCATGCACGCCTCGACGTAGACCACGCGCTCGGAGGTCGGGTAGTCGTGGGCCTGTACGCAGGCGGGGACCGCCAGCAGGGCGGCGGCGATCCAGTGGACGGTGGGGATGCGCATGCCTGGGTTCTCCCTGGATGGACGCCTAGTTGGAGGCGTCGATGGTGAGCGTGCGCGATGCGCGCGGTGCGGCGCCGGCGGCATCCCCCGGCAGCATGGCGCGCAGCTGGTACACGCCGCCCGGCACCGCGTCGGACAGCACGATCGCGTACTCGGTCGCGGCCTGGTCCTGGAAGCGGGCGCGGAAGGGATCGTCGAGGAAGGGGGCGATGCGCACCAGCCGCGCCGGCGCTGTCTTGCCGGCCCACGTAATGGTCGTCTCCGACACCGTGGCCGCGTCGGCGAACGACTGGCGGATGCGGCGGCGGAAGTGCGCCGCCTGGCCGGTGGTCGTGCGCTGCAGCCGCCGCACTTCGCCTTCGAGGAAGTACAGCACCACCGGATTGCCGCGCGCCTCGGGGATGTCGGGCAGGTTCACCGCCTGCGCGCCGGAGAGGTAGTCGCCGTGCACGTCGCAGCAGCGCCCCGCGGCGCCGTTGCTCAGGGTGATCAGCGCGCGGTCGGTCACGCGCGGCTTGCCCTCGGCCTCTTCCACGTACGCATAGCGCAGCGTGCGGGGCTGGCGCGTGTTGGCCAGGTGGTCCTGCTGGAACACCAGCCGCTCCGCCTCGGAGGGCGGCGGGGAGGGAGCCTGCGGCTGCGCGAACGCGGGCAGCGCGCCCACCGCCAGCAGGATCGCGGCCAGCCGCCGCTTCATTGGCCTGCCGTCGCGGTCGTCGGTTCCTCCACCAGCGGCACGCCGTACTCGCGCAGGATCGCGAGGATCTCGCCGCGGTGCCTGGCGAGCAGGTCCTCGATCTGCTTCTTCCACTTCGGCTCGCCGTAGCGCACGCCCATGGCCATCGAGAAATCGAACGGCAGCCCGGGCTCGGACTTCATCGGCGCGACCTGCAGTTCGGCGGACTGCACGCGGCGGGCGAAGAAGCTGGCGATGGGCCCCCACACGATGGCGGCGTCGATGCGGCCCTGCGCCAGCTCGCGTTCGATGATCTGGCCGGGGTACTGCTCCGGGTCGGGGCTCATCATGGGATAGGGCACGCCGCGGTCCACCAGGCCATGGCGGGCCAGCCACATCGAGGCGGGCGAGCGGTCGTACACGCCGATGCGCAGGGTGCGCAGGCGCTCCGGCGGCAGCGCCAGCAGGTCGTCCGAGGAGCGCACCTGGTCCAGGCCCTTGCCGCGCGCGAACACCAGCGCGTAGGTGGAGCGGTAGTACGGCTTGGTCGCGGAGACCTGGTCGAAGCCGGCGGGCACCCCCAGCACCACGTCGCAGCGGTAGGCCTCGTCGGGCAGCTTGTAGCGCAGCGTGTTGCGGATGAAGGCCAGCCGGTTCGGGAACGAGTAGTAGGTGACCGGCAGGCCGAGGTCGCGCCCGAACAGTTCGGCGATCTTGTTCTCGAACCCCTCGCCCGCGAGGTTGGAGAACGGCATGTTGTTCGGGTCCTGGCAGACGCGGAAGGCCGTGCGCGGCGAATCGTCGGGCAGGGCCTGCGCCCGCGCGTCCCCGCCCGTGCAGGCGAGCAGCGCGAGCGCCAGGGTGAGGACGGGACGTGCACCCATGTCAGCCCCCGGCCGCTTCCATCGGCTCGACCCTGGCGCGCGTGATCGCGCCGTCGGACCGGCCCTTGAGGTAGGCGTAGAGAGCGTCGATGTTCTTCATCACCGTCTCGTTGGTGGCGAAGCTGACCATGCCCTTGTCGAGCCGGCCGTCGCGCACCGTCTTGACGAAATCCTCCTTCGTGAGGGTCTTGAGGCTGTTGACCAGCGAGGGACCGACCAGCCCTTCCTGGTTGGCACCGTGGCAGCGGTCGCAGGCCGCGGCCCGCCAGGTGCGGAAACCGGTCATGGTGAAGGCGTCGACCTTGTAGCCGTCGACGACCTTGTAGGTTTTGTCGCCAGCAGCGGGCGCCGGGGCCTGGGCCGCGACGCTGGCCGCGGCCAGGGAAAGCGCCAGCAGGAGGGCGCGGGCAATGTTGGACTTCATGGTTGGACTCCGCCTTCCGGGGACTGCGTCGAAGCGAGGAAAGGCGATCGCGCGAACGAGTCGCGCGATCGCCTTGGCTGCGCCAGCTTAGTTCGGAAGCGTGAAGACGGTCAACGAGCCGCCCAGTTCCGTGTACTGGTTCAGTTCGCGGTAGCCGCCCACCGCGCCGAGGCCGTCGGTGTCCTTCTCGAGACCCGCGGCCATGCCGATGCCGGCCCAGCCACCGATGCCCGAGAACACGCCCATGTACTGCTTGCCCTTGTGTTCATACGTGAACACGTTGCCGATGATGCCCGAGGGCGTCTTGAACTTGAAGAGCTCCTTGTTGATGTTCTTCGCGTCCACGCACTTCAGGTAGCCCTCCAGCGTGCCGTAGCAGGACAGTCCGCCCGCGGTGTTGAGCGCGCCGCTCCAGACGGAGAACTTCTCGGCCTTGGTCTGCACGATCTTGCCGGTGCCGGCATCCCAGGCGATGTAGTTGCCCAGGCCGCCGTGGCTGCCGGGCGCCGGGTACATCGACAGGGTGGCGCCGACGTACGGCTGGCCGGCGGTGTACTCGACCTTGAACGGCTCGTAGTCCATGCAGACGTGGTTGGTCGGCACGTAGAACAGCTTGGTGTTCGGGTCGAACGAGGCCGGTTGCTGGTCCTTGGAGCCCAGCGCCGCCGGGCAGACACCCTTGGTGTTCACGTCCGGTCCGTTGGCCGCGGTCGAATACTTCTTGACCGCCATCGGGCGACCCGACTTCATGTCGATGCCGGTGGCCCAGTTCACCTTCGGGTCGTACTTCTCGGCGACCAGCAGTTCGCCCGTCGTGCGGTCCAGCGTGTAGCCGAAGCCGTTGCGGTCGAAGTGCACCAGCGCCTTGCGCGGCTGGCCCTTGACGTTGATGTCGGCCAGGATCATCTCGTTGACGCCGTCGAAGTCCCACTCGTCATAGGGCGTCATCTGGTAGACCCACTTGGCCTGGCCGGTGTCGACGTCGCGCGCGAAGATGGTCATCGACCACTTGTTGTCGCCGGGGCGCTGCGCCGGGTTCCACGTCGACGGGTTGCCCGTGCCGTAGTACATGGTGTTGGTGGCCTTGTCGTAGCTGTACCAGCCCCAGGTGGTGCCGCCGCCGATCTTCCATTGGTCGCCCTGCCAGGTCTTGAGCGACGAGTTCGGTCCGACCGGTGCCATGCGCCCGTCGGTCCAGGTCATCGTCTTCTGCGGGTCCATCAGCATCTCGGCGTCCGGGCCGGTGCTGTAGGCGCGCCAGACCTGCTTGCCGGTGTTGATGTCGTAGGCGGTGATGTAGCCGCGCACGCCCCATTCACCGCCGCTGATGCCGGTGATGACCTTGTCCTTGAAGACGTGGGGCGCGTTGGTGTTCACGGCGCCGAGCTTCGGGTCGCCGTTCTTCACCGACCAGACCACCTTGCCGGTGTTGGCGTCGAGCGCCACCAGCATGCTGTCGGCCTGCTGCAGGAACACCTTGCCTTCGGCATACGCCAGGCCGCGGTTCACCGTGTCGCAGCACATCTGCGGGATCACGGCCGGATCCTGCTTCGGCTCGAACTTCCACTTGAGCTTCTGGGTGTTCAGGTCCATCGCGAACACCTTGTTGGGGAAGGGCGAGTGCAGGTACATCGTGTCGCCGATCACCAGGGGCGAGCCCTCGTGGCCGCGCAGCACGCCGGTGGAGAATGTCCATGCGACCTGCATCTTGCCGACGTTGCCGGTGTTGATCTGCTTGAGCTTGCTGTAGCGCTGGTTGAACATGTCACCAGCCTGGGTCGCCCAGTTCTTCGGGTCGGCGATGTTCTTCTCGACGTCCGCGTTGGCATGGGCCAGCGCGGGCAGGACGAACATCGCGGCGGCGGCGAGGAACTGCCGCCACGGGACACGGGGTCTTGCCATCATGAGTATGTCTCCTTGGTTTGACGCGGACAGCGAGGGGGGTTCAGGCCTGGAACGGGTGGGCGGCGGTCGCCTTGCGCGCCACGACGTCGGCGGCCGAGGGGTCGTTGTTCACGGCGCGCTTGATCGCTTCCTTGGTGGCGCGGTAATTGAAGTCCTGGATCTTCTTGTCGTCCTCGGCCTGCCAGTGGATGAAGACGCCGACGCAGATGAACAGGTTGTCGGCCTCGTTCTTCGGGATCGTCTCGTCCTCGACGCAGTCCGCCACGGCCAGTGCCACAGCGTGTTGCGCGGGGCCGAACATCTGGACCGCCTGCTTGGCGCCCTTGATGGTGACCTTGTTGAACATCACCGTGGCCGGCTTGGTCAGCAGGTTGGGAGCCACCACCGCCAGCAGGGAGGTGAAGCCGTCCTTGTTGTTCACCAGGGCGTTGGCGAAGGCGGTTTCGGCGGGCGATCCGCGCGGCCCGATGATGAGGTCGATATGGGCGACTTCGTTGCCCTCGCCGACGAGGGATTCTCCAACCAGCATGCGGTCGATCTTGGCCATGTGCGTTCCTCCGTTCCGTTGTGGGGGATGGGATACGCCCGGCCCGAAGCCGCGGCGCACGAGTCCGCTCACATATTCCATGCCGGATCGACTCAGTAGAAACGCGGAGATGCCGGCTGCGCCTGCGTCAGGGCCGCGGCCAGCGCGACGGCCACGCAGAGATCCGCGCTCGTGCCGGGGTTCAGGCCGCGGGCCTTGAGCTGCTCGTCCCATGCGGCGAAGGCGGCATCCTCGTCCAGGACCGCCCCGGCGCGGGCCCGCGCGCGCCACTGCGCCGCTTCGCCGATGACACATTGCGCCACGGCGTCCCCGTGCTTTCGCACAATGTGTGAGTCGGGCATGCCGGCGACGAACTCCAGGAAGACGGCCTGCATGGCGCGGCCGGCCGCAGCGCCGGCACCCAGGCCCTGGGCGGCGCCGGCGCTGCGCGCCACCGTGAAGGCCGGCAGCCCCAGCTCGAACACGTCCGGATAGGCGTGCAGGTACTGCCAGGCGATGCGATCCCGGTGGGCCGCCAGCGCCATCGCCTCGCGCAGGCCCACGCTCGGCGCCTGCGCCACGTCCTGCTCGGGCGCGCTCCCCAGGCCGCCGGGGCGGGCGAGGGCGATCGCGCGGTAGGCGGCCCGGGCGTCCTCCACGTCCAGCGCTTCCAGCACCTGGGAGACCGCAGCGCGCAGCGCGTCGGGGCCGCCGGCGCCGCAGCGCTCGAAGGCGGCCAGCAGCGGCGCGCACAGCAGCACGATGCCCAGGTTGGTGTTGCAGCGCGTCGCCTGCCAGGCCGCGCGCACGGCCACTTCGATGCGCTCGCCGACCCGGGCACCGGCCGAGCTGATGGGGCCCGCGGCCGCCGCCGCACTGGCCTTGAAGTGGGCGGCCTGCATGCCGTGGCCGGGGGAGGCGATGCTCACGTTGCCGGGCTTGCGCACCTGCACGTCGAGCGCGCAGGCGCGCAGGAAGGCGCGCCGGCCGAATTCGGCCCGGGGGCAGGTGGGGAAGGCGTCGCCCGCCCTCACGCCTGCCGGCGCAGCGACAACCCCGGGCATTTGCGGTCCAGCAGGTCGCGCACGAGGGCCTGCGCGATGTTGAAGGGCGTGACACGCTGCAACCCCTGCCATGCGGCCACGCCGTTCACCTCGATCACCTGGGCGCCGTCGCCGGCGGGCAGCAGGTCGACGCCGGCGTAGTCCATGTCCAGGGCGCGGCTCGCCGCTTCGGCCAGGCGGGCCAGTTCCGGCCCGCGGCCTTCGGTCAGGGACTGCGGCTCGCAGCGCGCGCCCCGCGCCACGTTGTGCACCCAGTCCTCGCTCACGCGGCGCATCGCCGCCACGGCACTGCCGCCGACGACCAGCACGCGCCAGTCGTGGCTGGGCGCGGCCACGAAGCGCTGGAGGTACGCGAGCCCGCCATAGGCGCCCTCCAGCGGCGGCAGCGGCACGTGCACGCCATCGACCCAGCCGATGCGCTGCAGCCCCTGGCCCTGCGAGCCGAACAGCGGCTTGAGCACCAGCGAGCGGCCGGCGGCGCTTTCGCGGGTGACCAGTTGCTGCGCCGCGGCGGCCGATTCCGTCGCCCACGTCGGCGGCGTGGGAACGCCGGCCGCGTGCAGCAGCAGGCTGGTCATGGACTTGTCGACGCTGCGCTCGATGGCCCGCGCGTCGTTGTAGACCGGCACCCCGAACTCGCGCAGCGCATGGAGGATGCCCAGGCGCTTGGTCACCTGCTCGAAGCTGCCGGCGGCGATGCCGCGCACGATCACGGCGTCGGGCAGCGAGTCGCCGAACCCGGGCAGGACCAGGCCATGCCAGGCCTGGGAGGTCGCAATGCGGCACTGCGCCAGGTCGATGCAGCGGCCGGTGCAGCCGCGCTCGCGCAGCGCCCGCAGCAGCTGGCGGGTGTGCCAGCCGGTCTCGTCGCTCATGATCGCGACGCGCAGGCCGGCGCGCAGCGGCACGATAGGGGTCATGTGCTCTGCCACAGCTCGCGCAACAGGCCGATGCGCACGCCGCCGGCATGCCAGGTCTGGCCGGAGCCGACATGGCTGACCCAGACCTCCGCCGGGGCGAACAGCGCGCCATCGAGCTGGTAGAAATCGTAGCCGGCGGCCTCGAACAGCTCGCCGAAGGAGCGCCCGTAGTCGCGCGAATTCTCGGAAGGCAGCTTCAGCGCGAGCTCGCGCGCCGCATCGGCTTCGCCGGCGACCGTCAGGTGCACCTGCCCGCCGTAGAGGATGGCGTCGTTGGTGCGCGCCATGGCCTGCAGGCCATCGGCGCCGACGGCCGGCAGCGGCGCGCAGGCGCTGCCTTCCAGGATGTGGTGCACGGGAAATCCCAGGTCGTGCGCGCGGTGCAGGGCGACCTCCAGCACGCGGGCCACGACCTGCGTCGTGCCGGCCAGGCTGGCCGTGGGCGTGAGGACGATCGACAGGCCCGCCGGCTGCAGCGCGCAGTCGCGCAGCACCTTGTCGATCACCACCGGCGGCGGCGGCCGGTCGACTTCGAGCACCAGCACGCCGCTGTTGCTGCGGTCGCGATAGGCCAGCTCCTCGAACAGGGGCTCCTTGCACGCGAGCGCGCGGGCCGGCCCGGAGCCGAGCGCGAAGAACTTCTTGCCGCCCGTCTCCTCCTTGCTGGCCGCGAGGCTCCAGCCGGCGTACTGGCTGGCCAGGCAGGCCAGCACCGGCTGCGAGCTGCGCACGTGCAGCCAGGTCGGCCAGCCTTCGCGCGGCAGCGCCGCCAGGCGCACTTCGCCCAGGCCGCCCATGCACAGGGCGCCGACCTGCAGGCCTGCCGCGATGCTGCCCGGCACGGCGATGCCGGCGTCGACCAGGGTGAGCCCGGACGCCTCGCGCGTGACCGCGATGCGCAGGCGATCGGCCTCGGCCACGAGCCGCGCGAGCAGCGGGGCGGCGAGGGCATTGACGCTCGTGGGAGTCGTGTTCATGCGGCCAGCTCCTCGCAGGGACTCAGGCGCTGCAGCACCTGGCGCGCGCGCGCATCCAGTTCGGCCAGCACCGCTTCGCCGGTTGTGCCGCCCGCGCTCACGGTGCACACCGGTTCGCCGCGGCGCAGGCGCAGGCCGGGGGCCGGCAGGTCGTGGCAGTGGGGCGACTGCGCCAGTTCGGCCGCCAGCGCAAGGCCCACGCGGCATTCGCGTTCGGCGAAGACGGTGAGGCTGCCGCGCAGCCCCACCGGGTGCGTGGGCGGGGCGGCCGGCAGCTCGCCCCGCAGGGCGTGCACGTGGGCGCGCAGGAGCCCGCCCGGCCAGGCGCGCTCGTGCAAGGCCATGGTCGCCGACGGCCGTGCGTTGAGCTCCAGCAGCCAGGGCTGGCCTGCGTGCGCCAGGAAGTCGAGGCTGGCGAGGCCTCGCAATCCGAACGCCGGCACCAGGGCCGCCAGCATCCGTTCGAGTTCGCGCGCGAGCGCATCGTCGCGCACGGGGCCGACCGCACCCGCATACACGTAGGGCAGCCCGCCGAGCGGGCGCACGACCAGCCGGTTCAGCGCGACGAGCCGCGCGCGCGCGCCGTCGGCCAGGAACAGCGCCGACATCGGTTCGCCCGCCTGCTCCCGCTGCCAGTACACGTGGGCGCCGCCTGCGCTGTCGCGGGCGGGGCGGACCTGCCAGCCGCCGCAGCCGCGCGCGCTCTTGGCCAGCCAGCCCTCGGTGCCGAAGGGTGCCTGCAGGGCGACCTCGGGGTGGCGCAGCCCGAGCGCGTCCAGCCGGGCGAAGAAGAAATCCGGCTCGCGCACGCGCCGCAGCGCCGCCCCCGCCATGCCCAGCAGCGGCAATCCCGGGGCCTGCGTCTCCAGCAGTTCCGGCGCGGCCTCGAATCCGCTGCCCGCGATCCAGCCGATCGCGTCGGACTCGCGGGCGGCGCGCTGCAAGGCGTGGCGCAGCAGCGCCGGCTCGATCGTGCAGGTGCCCGGATCGCCGATGCGGTGCCAGCGCAGGCTGGCGCGCCGCGTGTCGGCGTCGCCGAACAGGTCGAGGGCGATCGCCTGCCAGCCGGCCTGCCGGGCAGACTCGGCGAGCAGCCGCGCGCTCAGGGACGCGACGACGACGGTGGTGCTCATTGGGTACCTCCCTCAGGATCCGTCCGCTGCGCGGACTCCTCCTCGCCCCTCCGCAAGCGGAGGGGGCGAGCGCCTTCGGGCGGCCGTGCGGCGCTCATTCCGCGGATTTCAGCGGTTCTTCTCGGCCACCACTTCGCGCGCGGTGGCGAAGGCCTCGGCGAAGCCGTAGGCGACCGGCTTGTCGGCCTCGCGCATGCGCGCCAGCAGCCGGTGCTGCACCTGGTACTTGACGTTTCCCACTGCCAGCGCGCCGATGCCCAGCGCCGACGTTCCGGCCAGCGGCTTGCCGTCGTCCATCGCGCCGAGCCCCGCGATGCCGGCCGGCGGCACGGCATTGATGTCCACCGCCACGCGCAGGCGCTTCGCCAAGGCCAGGTCGGCCTCGCTGGCCACCTGCACGCCGGCCGCTGCGACGCCCATCACCACGTCGGCCGTGGCGAGCGCCGCACGCAGATCCTCGGGGCTGCCGGTCGCCACGCCCTGCAGCGTCACGCCGAAGCGCTCGCCGGTCTCGCGCGCCGCCTGCTGCGCGTCGGGTCCCTTGCGGCTGCCCAGGCTCACGCGCGCGCCCTCGCGGGCGCACAGCACGCCGGCGATGCGGCCCACCGGGCCCGTTCCGCCCAGCAGCAGCACCTGCACGTCGGCGAGGCCGCCCTTGCCGCCCTGGCGCAAGGCGGCCTCGGTGCAGGCCACCATGGCCGCGGCCGTCGTGTACGCCCCGCTCGGGTCGGCGCAGACCGAGACGACGAAGGGCGGCACCATGGCCTTGCGCGCGCGGTCCAGCATCTGGTCGGCCAGCATCACGTCGCGCCCGCCGATGAACAGGCCGGTGCGGGTCGCGCCCTTGGGGCCGCGGGAGAAGATCGCGTCCTGCGTCAGCCCGGCGATGCCCTCCAGCGTGACGTGGCAGTAGGGCGTGAGGATCTGGTAGCCGGCGTCGGCGGCCATGTTGACGTCGAACGGGCTCATCTGCGGGCCCGGGGTGAACATGTGCAGGATGTAGGGGCGTTCCATGGTCTCATCCTCCTGCGCGCTGGTCGGCCACGACGGCGCCGTGGTTGCGCGCGCGGATCACTTGCACCTCGAGGGCCGGGTCGACCACGCCGGCGGCGCGGGCAGCGGCCAGCAGCGCGTGCGCCTGCGACTCGGAAGGCAGGAAGGCGAAGCCGGTCGGCCCCCAGGAGCTCTGGCCGATGCCGGTTTCGGTGTTGCGCGCGATCCAGTGCAGCAGCCGCCCCACCGCCTCGCTGGTGAAGGCGCGGCCTTCCTGCGCCGGCGCGAAATGCTCGCCCAGCAGTTGCTGCATGCGCGTGAGGCCGGCGGCGAAGGGCGCGAATTCGGCCCCGGCGGCGCCGGGCAGTACGCGCAGCAGCACCTCGTGGCAGATCTCGGCGGCCGCCGTGCGGGGCAGCGGGGCGATGCGCGCCAATGCCGCCTTCTCCTGCGCGCCGCTCAGCCCCTCGGCACGCGGGTCGAGCACCAGCAGCACCCGCCACTCGTCGGGCAGCGCGATGCGCGCCAGCAGGGCGGCCGGCGAGCCGTCCGCGCGCGGGCCGCCGTCGAGGAGCAGCCCGCCCAGGTCGAAGCCCGCCACGCCGACGCCGGAGCGCGCACCGCGTCCCAGCACGAAGGCCAGCTGCGGGGTGGTGATCGGGACGTCGAAGGCGGCGCAGAACGCGCGGCCGACGGCCAGCGCGAGCTGCGTGCCGGAGCCGAGCCCGGCGTGCGCCGGCAGCGCGCTGCGCAGGCGCAGCACCAGGGGCGTGTGGCAGCCGGTGGCGCGCCGCAGGGTTTCGACGTGGCCGCGCGCGCGCTCCAGCGCGGCGCCGCCCGCCAGGCCTTCGAAGCTGTCCGATTCCGCCCGCCCGATGTCGACCAGCGTCTGCGGCCCGTCGATCACGAGCCCCAGGCTGCCGAAACGTCGCCCCAGCGTGCCCGCCGGATCCAGGAAACCCAGGTGCAGCCGCGCGGGCGCCTGCACGCGCACGCGGCCGAAGGGCCAGGCGCGCCTGGCCGCCGCGACGCGGGTGTCGAATGCGCTGTGCATCGGTCGGCCGGGGCGGTCAGCGGCTGCCGGGCACCAGCCCCTGGCCGATCAGCCGCAGGGCGGCGCTGCGCGAAGGCAGCGGGCGCGGCTCGCGCCGGCGCTCGATCATCACGCCCACGGCGGCCGTGTCCTCGAACTTGCGCGGCTTGGCGATGCGCACCCGCACCCAGTGGGCATGGAATTCGTCGATCGCGATGCGGGCGATCTGCTCCGCCAGCGCCTCCAGCAGCCGCACGCGGTGGTCCTGCAGCAGGCCGCACAGGCGCTGGCGGAGCTCGCCGTAGTCGATGGTGTCGGCGATGGAGTCCGTCTCGCAGGCGCGCACGTGCGGCACGCCGGCGCACACGTCGATCGTCAGCGGCTGCGGCAGGTGCAGTTCGTTGTCGTGGATGCCGATCACCGTCTGGCCGGTGAAGCCTTCGATGAAGACCAGGTCCAGCGGCTGGGCCGCCGCCACGCCGTCCAGGCGCTCGCCGGCGGCGGCATGGTCAAGGGCTTGGAACATGGAGACCCCCCGCATTGCTTCGTGCTGCAGGGCGGAAGCAACTTGCGGGCCATTGGAAGGGGCCGTCGGCGGGGTGCCGCGCGACGGCACGAAGGTGCCGGTACGGAAGCTCACAAATTCCTAATGCAGTGCGCGACAGTCTGTTCCAGAATGCGAACGCACTGCCCGGGACACTCCGCAGGCAGCACGAGCAGGGGGAGACAAACTCATGCCGATCTCGGATGCTCTCGCGCATGCGCATCGTGTCAACGATGTGGTGCGCGGAGGGATGCTCCATATCACCAGCGATGCGGTGGCGCACTCGTGGGCGCGCTGCATCAAGGAGCACGGGCTCGACCCGAGCGAGCCCCGGCGGCCGGCCCTGGTGGGGAGCACCGACCTGCCCACGCGCCTGCGCCGCATGGCGGCGGTGATCGACTGCGCCCGCTACGAGATGACCACCCTGTACCAGCAGCTCGGGGACCCCGAGCTGGCCGTGGTGCTGACCGATACCGATGGCGTCATCCTGCACATGGTCACCTCGCAGGAGTTCGAGCGGCTGGCGCAGCCGCTGGGCCTGGAGGTCGGCGCCATCTGGAGCGAGGCGGAGGTCGGCACCAACGGCATGGGCACCTGCGTGGTCGAGGCCGGGCCGGTGGTGGTGCAGCAGGCCGATCACTTCCTGAGCCAGTACACGGGCCTGACCTGTTCCGCCGTGCCGATCTACGACCCCGCGGGCCAGATGACGGCGGTGCTGGACGTGAGCAGCCGCTCGGTGCAGCCGCAGAAGCACCTGCTGCTGCTCCTGGGCATGACGGCGCGCATGATCGAGAACCGCCTGATCGACATGCGCTTTCGCGACGCGCACCCGATCCACTTCCACAGCCGGCCCGAATTCGTCTACACGCTGCACGAAGGCAAGCTGGTGGTGGACGACGCCGGCCGCATCCTCGCCGCCAACCGCAGCGCGTTGATGCAGCTGGAGATGAGCCACGGCGAGCTGCGCGGCACCAAGCTCGAACAGATCTTCCAGACCACGCTGGACGACATGCTGGAGCGCAGCCACCGCGCCGCCTTCCACCCGATCGTCACCTACCGCGCCAACGCGGCCAACCGCTTCTTCGCGGTGGCGCGGCTGCCGGCGGGCGAGGAGAGCGGCGGGCCGCCCAAGGTGGCGGTTCCGGCGCGCCCGCGGCTGATGGCGCCGCCCGCGCCGGCTCCTGTCGTTCCCGCCGCGCGCATGAACCGGCTGTCCCCGGGCGCCGGGTTGCCCGCGGCCACCTTCGGCGACCCGCGGCTGGTGGCGCACCTGGCCACCGCACGGCGCGTGATCGCCGGCGGCACGCCGCTGCTGCTGCGCGCCGAGACCGGCGCGGGCAAGGAGGTCTTCGCGCGCGCCGTGCACGTGGCCGGCAACCGCGCGGACGGGCCCTTCGTGGCCATCAACTGCGCCAGCCTGCCGGAGACACTGATCGAAGCCGAGCTGTTCGGCTACCGGGCCGGCGCCTTCACCGGCGCGGAAAAGGGCGGCCGCCGCGGCAAGATCGTGCAGTCGGACGGCGGTACGCTGTTCCTCGACGAGATCGGCGACATGCCGCTGCCCCTGCAGGCGCGCCTGCTGCGCGTGCTGGACGAGCGCATGGTCACGCCCCTGGGCACGGACGAAACGCGGCCGGTGGACTTCCAGCTGATCAGCGCGAGCCACCGCAACCTCGCCGAGATGGTCGCGGAGGGCACCTTCCGCGAGGATCTCTTCTATCGCCTCGCCGGCATCGAGCTGCACCTGCCGCCCCTGCGCGAGCGCACCGACCGCGCCGACATCATCCGCAACCTGCTGGTGGCGGAAGGCCGGCCGGACGCGGCGGTCACGCCCGCGGCCTGGGATTTGCTGTTACGCCATCCATGGCCCGGCAATCTCCGACAACTGCACCACGTGCTGCGCAGCGCCGTGGCCCTGTCGGCCGGGGCTCCGCTCGGGCTCGAGCACTTCCCCTCGCTGGGCGTGCCGGCCGCGCAGGCGCCGTCGAGTCCCGCGGCACCCGCGCCGCAGGCACCGGTGCTGCCGCCCCATCTGGCCACGGAGCGGCAGTCGCTGGTGAACCTGCTGGAAGCGCAACGCTGGAACGTGAGCCACGTGGCCAAGTCGCTGGGCGTGAGCCGCAACACTCTGTACCGCCGGATGCACAAGCTGCTCATCCCGGTGACGCACAGCGGTTGAGCGGCGCCGCGCGCCCCGGCCGCTTCGCCTGGGGCCTGACCGGCTCCGGCCACGACCTGCTGGAGTCCATCGCGCTGGCCGAGCGCCTGCCGCGCGTCGACCTGTTCCTGTCCGCCGCCGCGGAGGAAGTGCTGCCGATGTACGGCATCCGCCTGGAGTCGCTGCGCGAGCGCTTCCGCCTCTTCCGCGACAAGAGTGCCAGCTCCGTGCCGGTGGGCACGCTGTACGAGGAGCATTACCACACGATGGTGATCGCGCCGGCCACCAGCAACACCGTGGCCAAGTGCGCGCTGGGCATCAGCGACACGCTGCCCACCAACATGTTCGCGCAGGCCGGCAAGCTGGGCATCCCGTGCTTCGTCTTCGCCTGCGACACCGAGCCGGTGGTGGTCACGCGCGCGCCGCACGACTGGGTGACGCTGCGGCCGCGGCGCATCGAATTCGACAACGTGGAGCGGCTGCGCGCCATCGACCATTGCAGCGTCGCCTGCTCGGTGGCGGAGCTCGAAGCCGTGCTCGATGCCCGCCTGCGCTCGCTGTCCCTCGCATGGAACACATCGTCTTCCTGACCGGCCGGCTGGCCGAGCCGGCGTTGCGGCGCGTGCTGGGGCAGGTGGCCCCCGAAGGCGCGGAGGCGCCCTTCACCTGGGAAGTGCGCGAGATCGGGCTGCAGGTCGCCGCGCTCATGACGGCGGACATGGTGCAGCGCCGCGTCCCCGCGCCGCTCGCCGCGGACCGCATCCTGCTGCCGGGGCGCTGCCGCGGCGACGTCGAGGCCCTGTCGGCGCATTTCGGCCTCCCGGTGCAGCGCGGGCCGGAGGAACTGAAGGACCTGCCGCAGTTCTTCCGCCGCCAGGCGCGGCCGGTGACGCTGGATGAATACGCCATCGCGATCTTCGCGGAGATCGTCGACGCGCCGCGCCTGCCGGTGGACGCGATCGTGGACCGCGCGCTGGCGTTCGCGGCCGACGGCGCCAACGTGATCGACCTCGGCGGACTGCCCGACACGCCTTTCCCGCACCTCGAAGACAGCGTCCGCGCCTTGAAGGAGCGGGGCCTGCGCGTCAGCGTGGATTCGCAGGACAGCCAGGAACTGCTGCGCGGCGGCCGCGCCGGGGCGGACTACCTCCTGAGCCTCACGCTGGACACCCTGTGGATCGCCGACGAAGTGGCCGCCACGCCGGTCGTGATCGCCCGCGACCCGACCGACGAAGCCTCCCTGTGGGAGGCGGTCGAAAGCATGCAGGCGCGCGGCCGGCCCTTCCTGGCCGATGCAATCCTGGACCCGATCCCCTACGGCCTGCTCGCCTCGCTGGTGCGCTACCAGCGCCTGCGCCAGCGTTTCCCGCAGGTGGCGATCCTGATGGGCGTGGGCAACCTCACCGAACTGGTGGAGGCGGACACGAGCGGGATCAACGCGGTGATGATGGGCATCGCCGCGGAACTGGACGCGAGCGCCATCCTCACCACGCAGGTCAGCCCGCACGCGCGGCGCGCCGTGCGCGAGGCCGACTGGGCGCGGCGCATCATGCATGCGGCCGTCTCGCAGCAGTTGCTGCCCAAGGGCCTGAGCGACCAGCTGATGACCGTGCATGCGAAGAGCCCCTTCCCGGACGCGCCCGAGGAGATCGCCGCCATCGCCAGCCAGGTGCGCGACCCGAACTTCCGGGTGCAGGTCTCGCAGCAGGGCGTGCATGTCTACAACCGCGAGGGCCTGCACGTGGCGCAGGACCCGTTCGCGCTCTGGCCGCAGCTGCGGCTGCAGGACGACGCGAGCCACGCCTTCTACATCGGCGTGGAAGTGGCCCGGGCGCAGATCGCCTGGCAGCTCGGCAAGCGCTACGTGCAGGACCAGCCGCTGGACTGGGGCTGCGCGGTGGAGCGCGAGCGCGAGGACCTGCTGCGCTGGAAGGCCCCGGGCACGACGATGACGGACAGGGGACCCCCATGAGCGAGCGCATCTTCGAGAACGTGATCACCACCTGCTCGCCCGCCGGCGCGGTGCACGTCGCACCCATGGGCGTGCGCTACCTCGATGGCGAGGTGGTGCTCAAGCCCTTCCGGCCTTCGCAGACGCTGGACAACATCCTGGCCACGCGGCGCGCGGTGCTCAACGTGATCACCGACGTGCGCGTGTTCGCCGGCTGCGTCACGCGCCGGCGCGACTGGCCGACGGTGCCGGTGAATGCGCCGGACGGCAGCACCGCCGCGCGCCTGGCCTGCGCGCATTCGCACGCGCTGCTGTGCCTGGCCGGCGTGGGCGAGGACGCCCAGCGGCCCACGCTGCGGCTGGTGCGCATGCACGAGGCCCAGCACTCCGCCTTTCCCGGCTTCAACCGCGCCCAGGCCGCCGTGATCGAGGGGGCGGTGCTGGTCAGCCGCCTGCACCTGCTGCCGCGCGAGAAGATAGCCACCGAACTGGGCTACCTGCAGATCGCGATCGACAAGACCGCCGGCGCCGAGGAACTGGAAGCCTGGGGCTGGCTGCTGGAGGCCGTCGCGCGCCACCGCGCCACGGCGGCGGAGGCCGCGTGATGCCGCGCCTGCTGGTGAGCGTGCGCGACGCCGAGGAAGCCCTGGCCGCCGCCGGCGCGGGGGCCGATTTCATCGACCTGAAGGAGCCGGCCGACGGCGCGCTGGGCGCGCTCGCGCCGGAGCGCATCGCGCAGATCGTGTCCGTGCTGCGGGTGCGCCATCCCGGCGCGCGCATCAGTGCCACGGTGGGCGACCTTCCCGCGCGCCAGCAACCCGAGATCCTGCGCCGGGTGGAGCGCGTGGCGTCCTGCGGCGTCGATTACGTCAAGGTGGGCCTCTGGCCGGCGCCGTCCGCGCCCGCGGCCGTGCGCGCCCTGGTCGATGCGCTGGCGGCGTGCCCGTGCAGCATCGTGCCGGTGCTGGTGGTGGACGCCGGCGTGGACGAGGCCCTGGTCGAACACGCGCTGGCCCATGGGTGCTTCCCGGCGCTGATGGTCGACACGGCGGAGAAGCGGCGCGGCAGCCTGCTGGAGCGGCTGCCCCTGCCGGTGCTCGCGGCCTTCGTCGAGATCGTGCAGGCACGGGGCGCGATGGCGGGGCTGGCGGGCTCGCTGCGCGCCGACGACGCGCCGGCGCTGCGCGCGCTGGCCCCGGACTTCGCGGGCTTTCGCGGCGCCGTGACGCGCGGCGAGCGCACCGCGGTGCTCGATCCGCGGCGGGTGGCGCTGCTACGCCGCCGGCTTGCGGCGGGGACGCGCGCCCCGCTGGCCGCCGCCGCGTGAGGACGCGGAAGCGACCACGCGCGCCAGCGCCACCGGCGGCCTGAAGGCCGAGCGCCCCAGCAGCGCATCGCGCACGTGCTCCATCGCGTCGCAGTCGACCACCTCGATCGGGAACGGCGCATCGCGCGACCAGGCGTCGAAGCGCGCATCCAGAACGCCCAGGGCCGACAACTGCGCGAAGGTGCTGCCGGCCGGCACCTTGCAGGCCTTCACCACGATCAGGCGCTCGGCGTTGAGCACGCGGGCGAGCCACAGCGCGAGGCTGTCGCTCGTCACGTCCCAGTTGGTGAGCAGGTCGGGCGCATCGCGCAGCAGGCCGAAGGGCAGCCACAGCGCCGGATGGCCGGCGTGCAGCGCGCGCCGGATGCCGGCCTCGTCGGCCGCCAGCGTCAGGCGCGGCTCCAGCGCGTGGTACAGGTGCGCGGTCTGCGCCATCGCGAGCACGGCCATGTTGTGGGCCGGCAGGTCGGCGAACTGCCAGTGCCGCTGCGACGTGCGCACCGCCTCGGCGAACACGCCGCCGCCGGGCACCACCGTCACGCGGCCGCCCCCCAGCTCCGCCAGCATGGCGAGCCACAGCACGACGCGCGGGTCATGCGCGAGGCTGCCACCCAGCTTGACGATCCACATCGCTCATTCCCGCGCGCTGGCCAGCAGCGCCACCGAGACGGCAGGCGCGCAGACGTCGGCCCAGGCGGCGAGCGCGGCGTCCTGCGGCGGCGCGGCCAGGGCGACCTGCGCATAGCGCAGGAAGGGCCGCTCGCAGCGACGCGCGATGTCCGCGGCGAGGAAGACGCCGCAGCCGGCGCCGACCAGGGGCGCGTCGGCGGGCAGACCCGCAGCGTCGGCGACGCGTTGGAGCTGGGCCTGGATCTCGCGCACCTGCGCATCCTTCCACCAGCGCGCGAGCGCCAGCCATTCGGCCTCGCTGGCGTCGCAGGCGTCGCGGCCGACCATGCGTGCGAGGCGCTGGCGCGTGGCTGGAGCGTCCTTGCCGCGGCCGTCGGCCGTTCCGGCCTGGTCGTGGGCCGGATCGAGTTCGCCGGCCAGGCGGTGCACGTCCGCCGTGGTGGCGAAGAACTCGTTCATCACGTTGGCCGTGCCGCCCCGCCAGGGCACCCGCGGCCCGAGCGCGCACAGGGGCGTGCGCACGACGCCCTGGTAGACCAGCTCGCCGGTGACGAGCCGCTCGGCGTCGCTCGTGCCCTGGGCGGCCACGCGGCCGGCGCGCAGCGGGATCAGGTCGGTCGTGGTGCTGCCGATGTCCACGAGGATGGCGTCCGCGATGCGGGGCGCGAGCACCCGTGCAGTCGCGGACCAGTTGGCGGAGGCGATGCCGCGCCAGTTGGCGCCGGCGTCCCGTGGCTCGCACCAGACGCTGTCGGCATCGAACAGCCGCAGCGAGGGGCCGAGCGAGCGCGCGAGGCGCAGCGCGATCTGCGCCACCCCCTGGGCGCGGTCCTCGAACAGGTCGACCATCTCGCCGGTCATGGTGGCCGCATGTTCGACCCCGGCATTCCAGGCCTGCGACCAGCGCGAGCGGGCCTGGACCAGCGCCGCGTCGAGGTGCTCCATGCCCTGCCACAGCGGGCAGGGCCACTGCGCGATGTCGCGCAGCGCGCCGCCTTGCAGCAGGCAAGCCTTCACGTGGGCACCGCCGATGTCCCAGCCCAGCAGGAGCCTGTCCTCACGCCGGGACATCGGCGGCCACCTCCCCGGACCGGGCCGCGGCGTGCAGCGCCAGGATCTCCTGCGCCACGTTGCGCCGCAGGAGCGCCGAGAGGCCCACGTACGCGCAGGTCACGCGGGGATTGACTTCGATGACCACCGGTCCTTCCCTTTCGTTCCACACCACGTCGATGCCGACATAGCCCAGCAGGCCCGGGATCGCCGAGGCCACGCGCGAGGCCAGGGCATGCAGCGTCGCCGTCCGCGCGTCGGCGGCGGCGATGGCCGCCGGCTGCACGCCCAGGTCATGCAGCCAGCCTTGCGCATCCATCGCCAGCCGCTGCCGGTTGATTGCCAGCGGCCGTGCAAGATCCGGACCGGCGATCATGGAAATCGACAGCGCCTCGCCTTCGACGAACGCCTGCGCGACGGCGTGCCGGCCGGCTGCGCGGCGATGCTGCACATCGTGCTCGGCGGCTGCGCGCGTCGCGTGACGGCGCGTCTCCAGGGTGCCGGCGCCGTCGTCCGGCTTCACGATCCAGGGGCCGCGATGGTCCTTTGCGAACGCGAGCGGCGTGGCGACACCGGCCGTGGCCAGAACAGCGCAGGTGGCCTTCTTGCTGGAGGCGACGCGGATCGCCGCGGCGCTGCAGCCGATCCAGCGGGCGTCGCCCACAGCCTCGCGCAGGCGCAGGAGCAGGCCGTCGGACTCGGGCGCGACGATCCAGCACAGGTCGTGCAGCAAGGCCTGCCGGCGCACGAAATCGATCGAGCTTTCGGGCGCGGCACGGCGAACCGTGCGCAACGCATGGCCTGCCTCTTGCTCGCCCGTGGCGACGGTCACCGCGAGCCCGGCGATGCGCGCCAGGTCCGCCGCGACGGCATCCCGCATGCCCCGGCCGGCCGCGAGCATCTCCTCATGCGCCGGGGTGCCGCGTCCCAGCGCCTGCGTGGTCCCGGGGTCGTCGGCGCTCAGGGGTTCATAGACGAAGATGCGAGTCATGCCTTCTCCCCGCAATGCGCCTGCCCAGGTCATCCCGGTCGTCGACCTCATGCACGGCCAGGTCGTGCGCGGCGTGCGCGGCGAACGCCATGCCTACCGGCCCATCGTCTCGCGGCTGGCCGACGGCAGCGCGCCCTGCGACATCGCCCGCGGCCTGCGCGCGGCGGCGCCGCCTGCGCCCGGGCGCCAGCCGGTCCTGTACGTGGCCGACCTCGACGCGATCCAGGGAGGCGCAGCGCAGGTGGGCGTGCTGGCCGACCTGCTGCAGGCGCAGCCTGACCTGTGCCTGTGGCTCGATGCCGGCTTCGCCGAACCGGCCGCGGTGCGGGCCCTGCGGGCGGCGATCGGCCCCGCTGCGACGCGGATCCGCCCGGTGTACGGCAGCGAGTCGCTGGCCAGCGCCGCCGCGCTGGACGAACTCGCGCAGGACCCCGAGGCGATCCTGTCGCTCGACACGCGCCTCGCATGTCCGCTCGATCCTTCGGGCAGCTGGCAGCGTCCGCAGGCCTGGCCGCGCACCGTGATCGTGATGACGCTCGACCGCGTGGGCGCCGGCACCGGCCCCGACCTGGATACTTTCGTTCGACTGCGGGCGATGGCGCCGGACCGCAGCTGGATCGGCGCCGGTGGCGTGCGCGATGCCGCGGACCTGCGCGCAGCCACCGCCGGCGGCGCCGCCGGCTGGCTGGTGGCGAGTGCCCTGCACGACGGCACCTTGCACTTCACCTGAATCCGGATGCCCCGCCATGCGCAGGGCGAATCAGGAACCGTGCCATGCCTTGGGCAGCGGCCCGGCGAGGCGCAGCGCGTCACACAGTGTTCCATGCCCGCAGGGCAGACTGCGCTTTCGTCCTCGGCACGCCCGGCCGGGCGGCTTGGCACACGCCTTGCGGACGATGGGCCCGTGGAGCCCGACTGGACCTGCCCCTTCTGCTCGCTGCTGTGCGACGGCTTCGCGCTGGAGCGGGCAGGCGAGGCGCTCGTGCTGCAGGCCAGCGACTGTCCGCGCGCCCGCGCAGGGCTGGCGGCGCACGCGCGCAGCGAAGCGCCGGCCGCCTTCGTCGACGGCAGCGCCGCGCCCATCGACGAGGCCGTCGCCGAAGCGGCGCGCCGGCTCGCGCGCTGGCGGCAGCCGCTGTTCGGGGGACTGGCCACCGACATGGCCGGTGCGCGCGCGCTGTTCCGGCTGGCGGCCCGCACCGGCGCCGTCTACGACCACGGCGACGGCGAGGCGCTGGCGCAGGGGCTGCGCGCGCTGCAGGACCGCGGCCAGTGCTACACCACGCTCGCCGAGATCCGGGCCCGCGCCGACGTCGTGGTCTGCGTCGGCACGCAGGCCGTCGCGCACTACCCGGAGTTCTTCCGCCGCTGCGGCCTGGACCGGCCCGACACGCCCTGCCAGCACCTGGTCTTCCTCGGTGTCGAGCCGCCGGCGCGGCTGCCCGACACGGTGCCCGTGCAGTGCATCGCCGGCTCGGGCGACCTGCTGGCGGACCTGCAGCAACTTGCTGCGCTGTTGGCAGGCGCGCCCTTGCGCGGCGCCCCTGCGGAGATCGCGGGCCTCGCTGCCACGCTGCGCCAGGCGCGCTACGCGGTGCTGGTGTGGGAGGCCGCGACGCTGCCGGCCCACGGCGCCCTCGTCGTCGAACTGCTCCATCGCATGGCCACCAGCCTCAATCGCGCAACGCGCGCGGCCACCTTCGCGCTGGGCGGCAGCGATGGGGCCTATGCGGTGCAACAGGTGTTCACGTGGCTGTCGGGCCTGCCGCTGCGCACGCGCGCCGCGGCGGGTGGCCTGCAACATGACCCGGTGCGGTTCGCCGCCCAGCGGCTGCTCGATGAGGATGCCGTCGACGGCCTGCTGTGGGTCTGGAGCTATGCCCCCGACCGCCTGCCGCCGTCCACCAAGCTGCCGCGGATCGTGCTCGGTCCCCCCGGCATGGGACCCCTGCTGCGGCAGGCCGACGCCGCGCAGCGCTGCGTGTTCCTGCCGGTGGCCACCCCCGGCCTCAACGCCGCCGGCCACCTGTTCCGCACCGATGGCGTCGTGGTGCCGTTGGTGGCCGCGCGCGACGACGCGCTCCCTGGCGTCGCCCAGGTGGTGGCGCGGCTGCTCGAACGCATGGAGCCCGCGGCATGACCACGCGACGCCTGCGCGGAGGCCGCGTCTTCGATCCCGCCAACGGCGTCGACGGCGAGGTCCGCGACGTGGTGATGCGCGACGGCCGCATCGTGGCGCTCGATGCGCGCGAGCCGGTGGACGAGGAGATCGACGCGGGCGGCTGCATCGTGCTGGCCGGCGGCATCGACCTGCACAGCCACATCGGCGGCGGCAAGGTCAATCTCGCCCGCCTGCTGCTGCCCGAGGACCACCGGCGCGGCTTCCAGGCGCTGCCGGTATCGGACAACGCGCTCGAACTGCCGTCCTGCGGCCACTGCACGCCCGGCACGCTGGCCACCGGCTACCGCTATGCGGAGATGGGCTACACCTCCGTGTTCGAGCCTGCGATGGCGGCCAGCAACGCGCGCCACGCCCACATGGAGATGGGCGACGTCCCCATCGTGGACCACGGCGCCTACGTGATGCTCGGCAACGACGAGCGCTTCCTCGAACTGCTCTCCAAAGGTTGCGAGCCGCAGCGCCTGCGCGATTACGTGGGCTGGGTGGTGCACGCGACCAAGGCGCTGGGCGTGAAGGTGGTGAACCCCGCGGGCATTTCCGCCTTCAAGTTCAACCAGCGCAGGTTGGACGTGGACGAGCCGCACGTGCACTGGCAGGTCACGCCGCGCCGGGTGGTGGGGGCGCTGGCGCGCGCGGTGCACGAACTCGGGCTCGCGCATCCGCTGCACATCCATGCAAGCAACCTGGGCGCAGCGGGCAACATCGCGTCCACGCTGGCGACGATGGAGGCGCTGGAAGGCCTGCCCGGGCACCTGACGCACGTGCAGTTCCACTGTTACGGCGCGGAAGGCCCGCGCAGCTTCTCTTCCGCCGCACTGGCGCTGGTCGAGGCGCTGGACAGGCACCCGAACTGCTCGATCGATGTCGGCCAGGTGCTGTTCGGGCAGACCGTCACTGCCTCCGGCGACACCATGCGCCAGCACGTGAACGCGGAGCTGGCCCACCCGCGCAAGGGCATCATCGCCGACATCGAATGCGACTCGGGTTGCGGCGTGCTGCCGTTCCGCTACCGCGAGCAGAGCTACGTCAACGCCCTGCAGTGGAGCATCGGCCTGGAGCTCTTCCTGCAGGTGCGCGACCCATGGCGCGTGGTGCTGACCACGGACCATCCGAATGGCGCGCCCTTCACCAGCTATCCGCACCTCATGCGCCTGCTGATGGACAAGCCCTTCCGCGACGAGCAGCTCGCGCGCCTGCATCCCGACGTGGCGGCGCAATCGGCGCTGAAGCACATCGCGCGCGAGCTGACGCTGTCGGAAATCGCGATCATGACCCGCGCGGGTCCGGCGCGGCTGCTCGGGCTGCGCGACCGCGGCCACCTGGGCACGGGCGCGGCGGCGGACGTGGCCGTGTACCGGGAGCAGGGCGATGCCGAGGCGATGTTCTCCCGCGCCGCCTGGGTGTTCAAGGACGGCGAGCCGGTGGTGCGCGAGGGCAGGGTGGTCGCCACGCCGGTCGGCGCCACGCATTTCGCCCGGCCGGTGTTCGACGACGGGGTCGAGCGCCTGCTCGACGAACGCCCGCTGGGCGTGCACAGGCGCTATGCCGTGATCGGCCACGACGAGCTCTGCGCCTGCTGCAACGGCGGCCGGCTGCTGCCCTCGGCGTGCGAGGCGCGGAGCGTGTGATGCGCATCAACGGCGTCGCCATCGACGACAGCTTCGCGGAAGCCTTCCCGATGAAGGCCACGCGGCTGGTGATCACGGCGCACGACCGCACGTGGGCGATGCATGCCGCCGTCAGCGCCACCGGGCTGGCGACCTCGGTGATCGCCTGCGGCTGCGAGGCGGGCATCGAGCGCGAGCTGGCGCGCGAGGAAACGCCGGACGGCCGCCCGGGCGTCGCGATCCTGCTGTTCTCCGTCTCCGGCAAGGAGCTGGCCAAGCAGGTCGAGCGCCGCGTCGGGCAATGCGTCATGACCTGCCCGACCACCGCCGTGTTCGCCGGGCTGCGCGAAGGCGAGCCGGTGGCGCTGGGGCGCAACCTGCGCTTCTTCGGCGACGGCTGGCAGATGGCCAAGGTGATCCAGGGCGTGCGCTACTGGCGCGTGCCCGTGATGGACGGCGAATTCGTGGCGCAGGAAACCACGCCGGTGACCAAGGGCGTGGGCGGCGGCAACCTGCTGCTGCTGGCGCGCGACACGGAGACCGCGCTCGCCGGCGCCACCGCCGCCGTGCAGGCCATGCGCGGCGTGCCGGGCGTGATCATGCCCTTCCCGGGCGGCGTGGTGCGCTCCGGCTCCAAGGTGGGCAGCAAGTACGCCGCGGTGGTCGCCTCCACCAACGATGCGTTCTGCCCCTCGCTCGCGCGCCTGAGCCCGCGCAGCGAGCTGGAGGAGGACGTGCACTGCGTGCTGGAGATCGTGATCGACGGGCTGGCCGAAGGCGACGTCGCCGCGGCCATGCGGGCCGGCATCGCCACCGTGGTGGAGCGCGGCGCGCAGGCCGGCATCACGCGAATCTCGGCCGGCAACTACGGCGGCAAGCTCGGGCCCTTCCATTTCCGGCTGCATGCGCTGGCGCCGCAGGGGGAGGCGCGATGAGGCACACGCTCGCCACGCGCGGGGCCCCTTCGCTGCGCATGGCCGCGCACGCGATCGTGCCGGCGGCACTGTGTGCGCTGACGCGCGAGGAGGTGCTGCGCCTGCCCCTGCCGCACGGGCGCGAGTCCGTCCCGCTGGGCGAGTGGTTCGAGGTGCGCTCGGAAAGCACCGACGATGCGAGCCCCTGGCTGCGGCTCGAAGGCGAGCTGGCGCGCTTCGACGGCCTCGGCGCCGGCATGGCCGAGGGCGTGCTCGAGGTGCACGGCGCCGTGGGCCACAGCGTCGGCATCGGCATGACGGGCGGCACGCTGCGGGTGCACGGCAGTGCCGGGGTGCTGGCCGGCTGCGCGATGGGCGGCGGCTGGCTCGAAATCGACGGTGACGTGGACGATTTCGCCGCCAGTGCCTTGCCCGGTGAAATGGAAGGCATGCGCGGCGGCACGCTGCTCGTGCACGGGCGTGCCGGCGCGCGACTGGCCGACCGGATGCGGCGCGGCACGGTCGCCGTCCACGGCGACGTGGGGGATTTTCTGGCGTCTCGCATGGTCGCGGGCACGGTGGCCATCGGCGGCCGCTGCGGCGCGCACGCCGGCTGGGCGATGCGCCGTGGCACGATCGTGTTCGCGGGGGAGGCGCCCGCGCCACCCGCCACCTTCGTTCCCGTGCACTCGGACGCGCAGGTGATCTGGCAACTGCTGGCGCGCGATCTCGCCCGCCTGGGCGGCCGCTTCGAGGGCCTGCCGCGGCGTGCGGCCGCGCGCTGGGCGGGCGACCTCGCGGTGCAGGGCAAGGGCGAGTGGCTGGTGCCGCGCTGAAGCCGGCCGATGCCGCCCATGGACATCGCCCTGTTCGACCTGGACCACACGCTGATCCCCTTCGACAGCGGATCGGTCTTCACGCGCCACCTGGCCGAGCGCGGTGCCCTCCCGCCCGACTTCGAGGAGAAGTATCTGGAGTACTGCCGGCGCTATGCCGAGGGCACGGTGGACATGGTGCAGATGCACCGCTTCACGGTGGGCGCGCTGGGCGTGCACGAACCGGCCACGCTGGCGCGCTGGCTGCGGGAGTTCCGCGCGACGATCGCCCCGCGCATTCCGCGCCGCGCGCGGCAGCTCGTGCAGCACCACCAGGCCGCCGGGCGCGACTGCGCGCTCGTGACGGCCACGACCCGCTTCGTCGCCGAAGCTTTCGGCGCGGTCCTCGGCCTCGACACGGTGCTCGCCACGCAGCCGGCGCTGGGGCCGGACGGCCGCTACACGGGGGAAATCGTGGGCCAGCCCTGCTTTCGCGAACACAAGCGCACGCACGTGCAGGAGTGGCTGGCGCAGCGGGGCACGCGCTGGAGCGAGGTAGGGCGCAGCTGGTTCTATTCGGATTCGGCCAACGACCTGCCGCTGCTGGAGGCGGTGACGGACCCCGTCGCCGTCGACCCGGACGCCCGCCTGCTGGCCGTGGCGCAGGCCCGGGGCTGGCCCGTGGTCAGCCTGCGGGATGCCTGAAGAGGCTCAGCGCTGCACCGGGTTGGCTTCGCCGTGCTCGCAGTGCACGTGCAGCATCGAAGCGCCGACCGGCAGGTACGCCCCGTAGCGCAGGATGTACTCGCGCTGCACGGCATACGCCTGGTGCTCCCACTGGATCGACTGCTCGCACGACGGGGCGATGTTGAAGGCCACGCCGCCCTTGAGTGCGTCGTCGCCGCGCGCCACGCCCTGCAGGTAGTGCACCATCTCGTGGACCACGATGGAACTGGCGAACAGGTTGTTCTCCGGGTCCAGCGTTTCGTCGACATAGACGTTCTTGCCGCCGGCGTACCAGCCGAGCACCTTGCATTGCTGGCCGTGGCAGGCTTGCTCGACGAAGAACTCGTGCGGCTTGGAGACGACCACCGGCGGTTCGGCCGGGGCGGGGTAGCCGGAGAGGGTGACGGCCCAGGACAGCAGCGTGGCGAAGAGATCAGCAGTCATGGGATTGACTCTATAGGGTAAACCCATGATGAGCTGGCATCCGTCTGTCAGCCAAATGGCTGAAATTGAGACAGACGAGGCGCCGACCGGCGCTGGCGGACTAACGGTCGGGGCGGTTGGGGTTTTCGGCCTGGGCCAGGCCTTTGGCTTCCGCCAGGCCCTTGGCCCCCCGCAGCACGGTGCCGGACAGGTCGGCTTCCGTGAAGTCGGCACCGGCCACGTCCGCGCCCGAGAGATCCGCCCCCGCCAGCTTGGCCCGGAACAGGTTGGCGCCGCGCAGGTCCGCATCGCGCAGGTCGGCGAACGACAGCAGGGTGCGATTCAGGTCCGCGCCCGCCAGCTTCGCGCCCGCCAGCTTGGCGCTGGTGAGGTCGGTGCGCATCTGGCCCATGCCCTGGTTGCGGATGTTCACGCCGATGCGTGCCTGCGAGAGGTCGGCGCCGCTGAGGTCGGCGCCCGGCAGGTCCGCGATCATGCGCGCGCCGCGCAGGTTGGCCGACTTGAAGATCGGCATCTTGCGCACCGCACCGCCGAGGATCACCACCGACAGCAGGCTGGCGTCGTGCAGGTCGGCGCCGGTGAAGTCCGCTCCCATCAGCCAGGCGCCGTTGAGGTTGGCGCCGGCCAGGTCGACGCCGCGCAGGTCGGCGGAGACGAGCTTGCTGCCGAAGAGGCTGGTGCCGCGGAAGCTGGCCCGGCGCAGGTCGAGGTTGCTCAGGTCGATGTCGGAGAGGTCCTTGCCGTCGAAGACGGCACGCTCGCCCGAGGGCTGTGCCAGCAGGCGCTCGACCTGTTCACGCGAGAGATCGGCAGCGTGCGCCGACGGCAGCACGAGCAGCAGGGCAAGGACGCAGGGCCAGGGGCGCATGGTGCAAACACAAGCATGCGCCGTGCCGACCCGGCCTTCCTCAACCTGCCTTGCGCGCTCGCGCGATCGCCAGTTCCTCGTCCACCAGCGTGCGCAGCTGTGGATAGCCGAACGAAGGCAGGGGACGACCGTTGACGAAGTACTCGGGCGTGGCCGACACGTTCAGGGTGTTGGCATCCGCCATGTCCTGGGCGATGACTTGCGCGACCTCGGGGGACTGCATGTCGACCTTGACCCGTTCGACGTCGATGCCCGCGCGGGCCAGGGGGGCCCAGATCAGGTCCGGTTGCGCCTGGTGCTGGATCACCCAGACCGGCTGCGACTCCAGCAGCGCCTCCAGGGCGGGCCAGAACTTGCCCTGCCGGCGGCTCGCCTCCAGGGCCTTCACCACCTGGTCGGAGCCGCGGTGGAAGGGCGCGTAGCGCAGGACCAGCCGGATGTCCTCGCGATGCTCCGCCATCATCTTCTTGACCAGCGGATAGAACTCGGCGCAGGTCCCGCAGGCGGGATCGAAGAACTCCACGATCTGCACCGGCGCTTCGGTGCGCCCCAGCGCCTGCGAGTGCACCCGCACGAGCGCTTCGCGGTTCTTGCCGGAGATTCCAGCCTCGTCCGCGCCGGCGCGGCCGAAGAACTGCCATCCTCCAAGGAGGACTGCCGCGACGACGAGGGTCGCGGTGATGATGAGACTTTTCCTGTTCATGGTGGCCCACAGCGTAAGCAGCAAGCCCGTGGCCGCGGTTGACAGGTGTCAACCGGAACCGAAAACGATGAAAGCAGGTGGTGCCCGCCTGCTCCTCACGGAAGCCGGGTGTACACCGCCAGGCCACCTTCGCGCAGGGCGGCCGCGGTGACGCTCCCGAGCAAGGCGGATTGCAGCGCGCTGCGCCCGCGCGTCGTCATGGCCAGCATCGAATTGGGATAGTTGCGCACGAACTCGGGGATCGCCTTCTCCGGGTCGCCATGCAGGACTTCCCAGCCCGCGTCGATGCCGTGCGCCTGGGTGATCGCCGCAGCCCGCGCCTGCACGTAGTTGGACTCCATGACGTCGCCTGGCGCCGCGCCCGCTGCGCCGGCCGCGCTCGAGGCGGCCGGATCGAGCACCGAGACCACGACCACGCGCGCCTTGAGCCCGCGTGCCAGCTCCACCGCCTGCGGGATGATCGATTCGGACAGGGGGCTGCCATCCAGCGGGATGAAGATGCGTCCGATCGGCCCGCCCGCCGCCGCCGAGCCGGCAGGCTGCTCCTGCGGGCGGTAGACCACGATCGGATGGCCGCCGGTGCGCAGGACGTTCAGCGCGGTGCTACCGAGCACCGCCCGCATGACGCCGGAGCGGCCGTGCGAGGTGATCGCCACCAGGGTGCCGGGGACGCGGGCGGCTTCCCCGAGAATCGCTGCGGCCACGTCGCCGCGCACCTCGGCGCAGATCGCCTGGGCACCATGGGCATCGGCGAGTGTCCGCAAGGCATTGCTCACCTCCGCGAGCTGGTCGCTCTTCTCGACCGCCCGGTACACGGCGAGCTGGGCGCCGGTGGATCGGGCGATCGTGCGTGCGAGCGGCAGGATCTGGTTCGAGAACGAGGAGCCGTCAACCGGGACGAGGATGCGGGTGTACATGATTCCCCTGGGCGAAGTAGCCGAAGGAGATTGCCCCAAAGGCCCAGGCTGGGCAAGTACGTGGGTGACATCGAGCTCGACGACGCCGCTGGAGGAGCTGCAGCGCCGCCATCCCGGCGACCAGGACGGACGCGTGCCTACCGCGAGAGATCGGCAATGAGGCTCTTCATCTCGGCGATCTCGCGTTCCTGTGCTCGGATGATTCCGTCGGCGAGCTTGCGCACGCGTGGGTCTTCGATATGCGCGCGGCGGCTGGTCAGGATCGCGATCGAGTGATGCGGAATCATGGCACGCATGTACGCCACGTCATCGACGGTCGCCTGCGATCTGACCAGTGCAAGTCCTGCGGTGAACAGGGCAGCCGCAATGCCCAGAACGGCTCGCCGGGCTCGCGGGGCGGGGTACATCTTCCACATGAACAGGATCATCACGGCGGTCATCACTCCGCCCATGATCATCGCCATGAACACGCGAGTCCAACTGAAGAACACGTGATCCAGTTGGTACGTGTTCAGGTACATCGCGCCCCATCCGACGATGGTCGATGTCGCCACCATGGCCCAGAAACGCGGGTAGCTCCCCGCATGCATGGGCCCATCGTGCCGCATCTCGCCGGCTTGAGGGGTGTTGTCCGAAGTCCCGCGCCGCGGGAGGTCAGGGTGGGTGCTCGCATTGGTGTTCATGGCGGGAGGCGGTTCGTCCAGGATGTTGCGACAGCAACCGTGCGGTAGGGATTGAGGCAGGCAGCGTGCGACGATGATCCTCCGACGCCTCGTTGCGGCCCTGCAGGTCGGAGTCTGAAATCGACATCGCCAGGCAGGCGCCCGAGCGGGTCGAAAAGGTGATCGGCGCGTCGTGGTCGTGCGCAGCCTGCTTGAAACGGGCCCGCTCCTTCTGGCCGATGCCGCCGCAGCGACAGCTTGCATTCTCGGTCCCGGAAGCGGACGTGCTCGTGGCGCTCAGGCCACCGAGCACCGGCGCAGGCGCCACGAGGAATGCGTGGAACCCGGGTTTCATGTCGGTCTCCTTCTGGTGCGCCGATTCTCTGCTCGTGCGCTCCCGGGTTCACATCAGGGGAACCAGTGGTCGTCGGTAGGAGTGTGCCTACCGCATCTCCTGCGCGAGCGGCGTGCCGTCGCGGGCGCATGGAAGCCGCGGTGGATGCGGCCTCCCGCCGGTTCCGCGACCGGGAGTCCGCGCGACGGAACGGCGCGTGATGCGTGCGTCCGTACGTGGCTTTCCGTACGGGAGCGATGGCCAAGGCGGTGCGCGCATACATTTGCGCCAATTCAATCGCCGGATGATTCCTTCCTGCTGCGTGCCTGCGTCCTACGCCGGCTGCCTATCGGCACCCACTTCGCGGTCGGTGCGGACCGCTTATGCTGCGCGCATGTACACCGACCCACGCAAGACAAGCAAGGAAGTGCCGAGGCGCACCCCGGCCAAGGACACGCCTGCTTCCGGTGAAGAGCACTGGGGGCAAGGGGCTGCCTCCGCGCTCGCGCGGATGCGTCACCAGGAGCGCGCGAAGGCGGAGGACCGCCGTGCGCTGCGCGACCGTCAACGTTGACCGCCGGGGGCGCCGGGCGGAAACGGGTCCTCCATCGGGCCGACGGACGCAGCCCTTCCATCACTCCGGAAGGCCGCGCCTCGGGGCGTAGTCTGTCGCGGCGCCGGAGGAGTGCAGTCCCAGCTTGGGCATCACCCGCCTGCGGGATGCGCCGACCGTCTTGGCCCTTGTTCCCCGCCGGGGGAGGGTGGTGGCGTAGCGCCCTTTCCTAGCGCAGTGGGCTGCGCAGCGCAAGGCAGACGGCCGCCGCCACGGCGCCGAACAGGACATGATCCGCGAGGGTGACGGCGCGAATCGAGTCACCGAACCAGGGAAAAGCGCTGGGCGCGATCAGGCCGAAATTCACCACGTACAGGACCAGCCCGACCAGCGCTCCCGTCAGCACGCCGGGGCCCGTGCGGCGTGACCACACGAGCACCGACACGATCCGGCCGAACACCATTGCGAGCGCGAAATGGATGATCAAGGCCATTCCCAGCATCGTGAACGTGAACTCTGCAGGCGGCGGCGCGGCGTCCGGCCCCATCAGGATCGCGGCGATGCGCTGCAGCGGTTCGGCGGCTCCGCCCGGTCGCGCAGCGGCGGTAAAGGAGACCTGGGCCACCAGGTACGCAGCCCCGGAAACAAGGCCGCCGATCACGCCTGCCACAGGCTCCGAAACTGCCGTTGCGGGGCCCGGTGTGGCATTCCGGTCGAGATGTTCCATCGTCTTCTCCGGTGTTCGCGCCGCTCGCCGCCGGCAAGGGCGATCCATCGCAGTATATGCATTTGCACGAATGCAGCAAGGCTCGCCAGCTCACCGCCGCTTGCGGCTCCTTTTCACTGGTTTCGCAGCGCTGCGGTCCGAGCATTGGCGCGTTCTCCGCGCGTCGCCTGCATCGTTCGAGGCACTCGCGGCGCGCTTCCGTACGGGCTGACCCGTGGGAGAGTTCGATTCGCGCGTGAATGCCTTTCCGCGCGCTCAGGCGGCGTCCTACGGCTGCGCTTCGAGTGCGGCGCAACCATGCGACCATGGCTCTTCGCATCACGCTACCCGTACCGGCACGGAGTTCATTTGGGGAAATGCATTGCGTACCGGACGATGACGGATCGACGCCCCGGGAGGACCGGAGATGAAAGGGGTTCCGGCGCTCTCCGATCTCGCGCAATTCCTTGTCACGCCCGGAGCGCCTTATCCGCTGGGCGCCACCCCGGACGGGGAAGGGGTCAACTTCGCGCTCTATTCGGAAAATGCAACGGCCGTCGAGGTGTGCCTGTTCGACGCGGCCGGCCACGAGTCGCGGGTGGCATTGCGCGAACAGACGGCCTTCGTGTGGCATGGGTACGTGCCCGGACTGCGTCCGGGGCAGCGGTACGGCTATCGCGTCCATGGACCTTACGATCCCAGGCGCGGGCTTCGCTTCAATCCGAAGGTCGTGCTGCTCGACCCGTACGCCCGCGCGATCGATGGTCTGGAGGATTTCGCCCGCGGCGGCTTCTCGTACGTGCCGGGAGGCCGCGACGCGGACCTGGTTCCGGCGGACGTCGAGCAGCGCGCCGCACCGCTCGCGCTCGTGGTCGATCCCGACTTCGACTGGGGCGACGATCGCGGCCCGAACACGCCGTGGCACGGGACCGTCATCTACGAGGCCCACGTGAAGGGGCTGACCATGCGCCATCCCGACGTGCCGCCGGAACTGCGCGGCACCTACGCCGGACTGGGCCATCCTGCGATGCTGCGCTACCTGAAGAAGCTTGGCGTCACGGCGGTGGAGCTGATGCCGGTCCATGCGCACGTGGACGACCCCTTCCTGGTCGACAAGGGCCTGAGCAACTACTGGGGCTATTCGAGCCTGGGCTACTTCGCCCCCGATCTCCGGTACAGCGCTTCGTTCCGCCGCGGCGACGCTGCGGCAACGGTTCCGGAGTTCAAGCAGATGGTGAAGTCACTTCATGCCGCCGGACTGGAAGTGATCCTGGACGTCGTCTACAACCATACAGCCGAGGGCAACCACTTGGGGCCGACCCTCAGCCTGAAAGGCATCGACAACCCGACGTACTACCGGCTGGTCCCGGAGGACCGCCGCTACTATTTCGACTACACCGGGACCGGCAACACCCTGAACGTGCGGCACCCGCAGGCGCTGCAGCTGGTGATGGACTCGCTGCGGTACTGGGTCACCACGATGCACGTGGACGGATTCCGGTTCGACCTGGCCAGCACCCTCGCGCGCGGGCTGCACGAGGTCGACCAGCTCTCGGGCTTCTTCACGATCATCCACCAGGACCCTGTCCTGAGCCGCGTGAAGTTGATCGCGGAGCCCTGGGACGTCGGTGAGGGTGGCTACCAGGTCGGCAATTTCCCCGTCAAATGGGCCGAGTGGAACGGGGTCTACCGCGATTCGATCCGTGCCTTCTGGCGCGGCGAGGGTGGCCGCGCGAGCGACCTGGGTTACCGCCTCACGGGCTCCAGCGACCTGTACCAGGGGGACGGCCGCAAACCGTCGGCGAGCGTGAACCTGGTGACCGCCCACGATGGCTTCACGCTGCGCGACCTCGTGAGCCACGAGCACAAGCACAACGACGCCAACGGGGAATCCAACCGCGACGGCCACGACGACAACCGCTCATGGAACTGCGGTGCCGAGGGCCCCACCAGCGATCCGCGCGTGACCGCCCTGCGCGCACGCCAGCAGCGCAATCTGCTGGCCACGCTGCTCCTGAGCCAGGGAACGCCGATGCTGGTGGCGGGCGACGAATTCGGCCGGACGCAGCGGGGCAACAACAACGCGTACTGCCAGGACAACGAAACCAGCTGGCTCGACTGGGAGGGCCTCGACGAATCGCTGCTGGCCTTCACGCGCCGACTGCTGCGCGTCCGAAGCAGCCATCCGGCCCTGCGGCGTCGGAGCTTCCTGTCGGGCCGCCCGATCCGCGGCAGCGGTGTCCGCGACGTGATGTGGTTCCGGCACGACGGCCAGCCCATGGCGGGCGACGACTGGAACAATCCGCACACGCAGTCGCTCGCCATGTTCCTCGCAGGCAACGGCCTGGAGGAGACGGATCGTGCCGGCCGTGCCGTCTGCGACGACCACCTGCTGCTGGTGATGTCCGCCTGGTCCCAGGATCTCGACTTCACCCTTCCGGACCTGGCGGGCGGCGAGCGCTGGGAAATGGTCGTGGATACTGCGCGCGACGGCGCGGAGGAGACGCGCATTGCGGGAGAGCGCACACTGCTGACGGCCCACTCGCTCAAGCTGTTTCGCTGTCCGCTTCCCGCGCCGGCCGCGGCGGGTTCCGTCTGCACATGAGCCCGCGGGCGATGCACGCCCCGCGGGCACGGCCGGGGCGCGCCTGCTCAGAACTCCGCGAGCAACTCCTGCCGGCGGTGCGCATACCACTGCCGCAGGCACGCTGCGTCGCGGCATTGCTCGCGCTGCCGTTCAGCGAGCTCGGACCGGCGCCGCATTCCTTCCGGGTCCTCGCTCACGGCCCCCGCCTGCAACCGCAAGCGCTCCAGATCGGCGGCGAGCTGGCGCAACTCCGGGTCGGATCTGTCGAGCGGTGCCGGCGAGCCCTGCGCGTCCTGCCTCACACGCGCGTCTGACGGTCCGCGGGCGCGCGGCTCTTCGACTGCAGGAGCCGCCGTTTCCCGCGCAGGCGCAGCGCGTGCCTTCTGCAACCTCGGCGGCCTGGTGGCCGTGAGGGGCTCCTGCCTGGCGGGCTGCGGTGCATCGATGGCGGCGATCAGGTTCTCGTCCAGGCCCGCGAGGCGCCGGTGCGCTTCGCGGCTGCGCGCCGCGTTGGGCCCGAGCGCCCTGTCATACGTGACCGCACTGACAGTCAGCACTTCGCGCGCGCGGGCGATCAGCTCCTCGCGCAGCCCAGGCGAATCCTCGTCGATCGCCGCGGCGCGGTAATGCTCGCCCAGCAGGCCGAGCACACGCGCCAGCGGCACGGTGGGTGCCTTCGACGCCTGCGCGTCGTAGCGGCAGGCGGCGATCAGCGCCACTTCGACGTCGCGCGCACGGCCGCTGGCGGCCGCACCTTGCGCCTTGCGCATGAACACCTTCGCCTTGGCGGCGGGCGACGCCGGGAAGGGGTGTTCCATCCGCAGCCGTCCATCCGCGGCGCTTCGCGGCGGGAGCAGGGGCGCGAAGTCGCAGGGGCCGCGCACCGCCAGCGCCTGCACCTGCGCCGGAGCGGCCACCGCAGCAGGTTCGCCGACATGCGCCTGGCGCAGTGCTTCCCGCCTTGCCACGGCGCCTGCCAGTGCGGCCTCGGGTGGAGATTTCCAGAACCCGGGATAGAACTGCCACACCAGCATCGCGCCCGCGGCGGCAATGCACATTCCAAGCAGCGCGTACCTGGCCTGCGACCAGAAGCCACGCGTCGGATTCGATGCCTCCATCCCCGGTAGACGCACGCCCGGTTCCGCAGTTCCTTGCCTGCGGGTGCATCCGTACGGGGGTGCCCGGGGCCACGACACCGAAAAGCGCGGGTGCCGCGCAAGACGGCCGTCGCGTGCGAGACCTCCTACCTCGATGCGGAATCATTCCTTCCTGGTGGCCCGCGCGCCCCGCTCCAAGGTACCAGGGTCACGACAGGAGAGAAAACGCATGAATCCCTCACAAGCACCTCGCACCTCGCGCCTGCTCTGGCCGGCAGTGGCGCTCACGCTCGCGGCGTCCCTGAATGCACACGCGCAGCAGCCGCAGGACTCCCCCACCCAGCCGCAGCAGCGCGCGCAGCAGCCGGCACCAGGCAGCGCGCGGTCCGCCGGCTCGTCATGGGTGCGTCAACAGGGCCTGCGCGCAAGCCGCGTGATCGGCAGCAACGTCCACAACCCGCAGGGCCAGGACATCGGGCAGATCGAAGACGTGGTCGTCAATCTCGCGACCGGGAAGGTACGCTTCGCAGTGTTGCGTTTCGACCCCGGCTTCCTCCAGCTGGAGCGCGTGTTCGCCATTCCCGTCGAGCGGCTGCGCATGGTGGATGACGAGGTGATCGTGGACATTCCCCGCGAGCGGCTCGAGCAGTCGGGGATCGAAAGCTCCGGCTGGAACAAGGACTATTTCAGCGATCGTGCCCGCATCGCCCGGCTGGACAAGGACTGGGGCCTGGGTGAGCGGGCGCCGGAGGACCTCGTGCGTGCGTCGGACCTGATGCGCAGCTCCATCGTCGCCGCCACCACGGGCGAGAAGATCGGCACCATCGAGGAACTCGTGTTCGCGCCGGGTCGGCAGCAGGTGCAGTATGTGGTGGTGGGATTCGACCGGGGCTGGTTCGGCTCAGACAAGCGCGCCGCTGTCGACATCGCATCCCTCCACCGCGGCAAGCGCCAGGACGCGCTCTCGCTGGTGGCCGACCGCTCCGCCGTGCTGCGGATGCGGCCCTTCACGGAAGACCGATACGGCTACTACGGCGACGGGCAGTTCGTCAATCGCGAAACCAGGCGCGCGATGGGCGCCCCGGCTGCCGGTGCGCCGGCTGCCCTGGCGCGCTGAACTTCGCCGACCGCCGCCGGCCGACCTCGTGTCCGCCGCGGGGGAGGAACTCGCTGCCGTGCGGCGTCGCGCGGGTCGGCGCGTCGCTGCGGACGGACCGCGCGGGACCATCGCCGCGCGGCTTCGACGAGCCGGATCCCGAGCTTCCCGCCACGCCCTGGGACGCGCGGGTAGGCGGTGGGCCACGGCGACCGGTCGTCCGGGCCAGCGGCCTGGGCACGCATCGGGCACGGGGCTGGAGGGGCGGGATCGCAGGCACCAGGGTCGGCACGTACGTGCGCGCACCGATTGTGTTTTCGCGCACGCCTGATCGCACGCCGCGCGCGGGTTGCCGACTACACGCGCACTCGCCGGGCGCGCTTAGCCTGGACCGACTCGAGGAAAAGACCCGTGCCGCTCGCCCGTGCATTCCCGCCATTCCGCAAGCCGCGACCAGGCCTGTTCATCGGCGTGGCGGTGCTCGTCGCGGCGCTCGGAAGCGCCTGGGTGGTCTGGCGCCCGCCGTCCGGGGCACCGGGCGAGCAGCCTTCCGTGGTCGTTCGGGGCGCCCCGGAGGCGGCGCTGCCCGCGCCGGACGCCGGCGTGCCGCCACCGATCGTGCCGCCTCGCGTCGAGCCCGCGGTGCCTCGCGGCGACGTCGAGAGCAATGCGCAGGCGGACGCCGGCGAGTCCGCCGAGGCCATCCATCCGCCGGACGCTGCTTACGAGCCGGTGCCCACCAGCGACGACCCCGACCTGTCGCTGGCCCGCCGCGCGGGCCTGCACCGCGCACCCAATCCGCTGCACCTGACCGCCAGCGTGGCACTCGCCGTGGACGGCGAGACCGGCGAGGTGCTGTATGGACGCAATGAAGGGGCCATCCTGCCGATCGCCTCGCTCACCAAGCTGCTGACGGCCATGGTGCTGCTGGACGCGCACCTGCCGATGTCGCAGCGCATCCGCATCGTTCGCGAAGACATCGACACGCTGCGGCACAGCCGGTCGCGGCTGCGCGTGGGCACCACCTTGACGCGCGCGCACGCGCTGCAGCTGGCCCTCATGTCCAGCGAGAACCGCGCCGCCCACGCGCTGGCCCGTACGTATCCCGGCGGTGTGCCGGCCTTCGTCGCGCAGATGAACCGCAAGGCGGAGGAACTCGGCATGGACCACAGCCGCTTCGCCGACCCTACCGGACTGTCGAACGACAACCGGGCCACCGCCCACGACGTGGCGGCGCTGGTGCTGGCCGCGTCGAACTATCCCGAGGTGCGCAGGTACACGACGGCCGGGCGCCACCTGGCCGTCTTCCCCGGGTACAAGGTGCAATACCTGAACGCCAACCGCCTGGTGCGCCATTCCGGCTGGGCGATCGCGGTACAGAAGACCGGCTACATCGTCGAAGCGGGGCAATGCATGGCGATGCTCACGCGCACGGCGCAGGGCCGCAGCCTGGTGCTGGTCGTGCTGGATGCCGGCAGCCTGTCCACGCGCGCCGAAGACGCCCGGAAACTGCGCCGCTGGGCCGGGCCCGAGATCGAGCGCCGGCACACGGCACAGCACGCGGTCCGGCTCGTGGAGAAGGCAAGTTGAGGAGCTATCTGCATTTGTGCAAATCAACCGCGGTGCAACCTGCCCCCGCGCCGGGAAATTCATTTCTGGCAATATGGGCGGCCCCATGCAGTGCGTAGGACCCGGAGGCTGCCATCTTTCTCAAGCGCGATGAATCGGCACGCATGCCGCACCTTCTCCAGCCCCGCGGCGAGGCGGCGATCGCCGACGCGATGCGGCGCTCGCCCCTGCTCGCATTCGACTTCGACGGCACGATCGCGCCGATCGTGCCGCGCCCGGAAAAGGCTCGCGTGTCGGCGTGCGTGGCCGGCAAGCTGCGCCGCCTGGCGGTGCAGCTGCCAGTCGCTGTCATCTCCGGTCGGCGCGCGTCCGACCTGCCTGACAGGCTCGGGTTCGAACCTCGCTACATCGTGGGCAACCACGGTGCGGAGATGGGGCAGAAGGCGTCGGATCCGCGCGGCGCGGAACTCGACCCCGTGCGCGAACTCCTGCGCGCGCGCGGCGCTGCGCTGCGCCAGGCGGGGGTGACGCTGGAGGACAAGGGCTTGTCGCTGGCACTGCATTACCGTCTTGCGGCGCAGCCGGCCGTGGCTCGCGAGCTCATTCGCGAGACGCTGGGGGAAGTGCACGCGCAGTGCTGGACCTTTCCCGGCAAGATGGTGGAAAACGTCGTGCCCGTGGGTGCTCCGGACAAGGGGCGGGCCTTGCACCTGCTCGTGCAGCAGTCCCGTTCGGACTGCGCGGTGTTCTTCGGGGACGACGTGAATGACGAGCCGGTGTTCGAGTCCGCGGCCGACGACTGGCTGACCGTCCGCATCGGCCGCGAGGACCGCAGCTCGCGCGCGCGCTTCTTCCTGGACCACTCCGCCGAACTGGGGTTGGTGCTCGAACGCATGCTTGCCCACCTGGATGCCGCCCGGGTGAAGACCGATTCCGGTGACGCGCGTGCGTGAGCTCCTGCGGGCACAACTGCAGGCCCGGTGCTTCCCGCCGGGTGTCTCGTTCGAGTGGCCGGGCCCGAGGAGCTCTCACGATCCGAGCAGGTCCTCCAGTACGTTCTCGTGCGGATTCGGGATGGCTCCTCCAAGGATTTCGGCGGTGCTCACATCCCTGCCGTAGTACGCCCGGTTGGCTTGCGCGTCCGGCACGATCTGCGTCATGCCCACGCCGGCTCCGGCGTAAGCGCCCCGGGTGCCGGACCAGACGACCACGTCCTGCACCTTGCCTTTCGACGATTGCCACTGCTGCGAATCCGGCCCCAGCGTCACTGCGGAGAAGGCATCGAACGATATCTGCCGAACGGTACGGAATTGCTGCACCGCGATTTCGGTCATCAGGAGGTACGCGGTGACGCCGCTCGCTGCACCTGCCTGCAAGCCGAGGCTGCCGCCTTCCATGCGATAGAAGGCGGGAGCACTGAAGCCCTTGTCGGTGCGGGTCACGAGCACCCCCTGGCCGGCCCGCACGCCCAGGACGACGCCCGCGCGGCGATACTGGGGAAACAGGAGCACGCCATGGGCACGGCGCACGAGCATATCCATGCGCGGATCCTGCTTCATGCGCCGCAGGACATCGGCTGCCCGGCTGATGCCTTCCATGGCCTCGCGCTCCTCCGCATCCCAGCCTGCACTGCGCCCGGCAGCGCTGGAGCGCACCTCTTGCTGCGATGTCCGTGCGTCCGCTGACGCGCCGGGCATCGGCGGTTGCAGGTCGCGCGGTCCCGGTTGCTGGTCCTCGTGCAGCAGCTTGCGCGCGGCCTCCAGGTGCCGCGCGACGGCCGGCGAGGCCTGCTGCGCGAGACGGCGCAGGCCAGGCTCGCCGACTGCGTGGCGCAGGAGTGAACGGTACAGGGAGAGCTCGCGCTCCTGCACTTCCACGCCGAAGTGCTTCAGGAACAGCCGGTCGAATTCCTCGCCGCGCAGCGAACGTAGCCGCCCGATGGCGGCGCGGTCCCGCGTGTCGGGGCGGGAGGGCAGTGGCACCTGCGTGCGCAGCGAGAGCAGCGCAAGTCGCCTGCCCGTCTTCTGCCGGCGGTTCATCAACTGCCTGCCGAACGCACGAACCTCCGGCGTGCTGCCACGGATGGATGCGAGCTTTCCGGCGATGACCTGGGAGTGTGCAGCAGCGGCAGCCCGGCGCATGAACTGCCATTGCTGCAGCCGTGCATCCTTTCTGCCGGCCACCAGGCTGATGTCGGCGGCCGCGTCGCGCGGTGCAGCCGGGGCGGGCAGCCCCTGTACCAGGGTGAGAACCAGCAGGACGATCCTGGGCCAGCGCAACCACATGGGTGGCAGCTACTTCCTGCCTGGGCCGGCGCCGGGCGCCGAGCCCGACGCAGCCGCGGCCGGGCCCGCGCCAGCGGCGCCGCCGGCGAGGCCGCCGTCGAGACCCACGCCCGGCCTTCGTGCCTCCGCCGGCGGGGATGCGTCGCCGGTGGCCCCTTCGGGAATGAGGCCGCGCGAGCCGCCGATGCCCGGCGACTCCGTGATGCTGCCCGGCATCACGGGCGCAACCTGGACAACCGGATTTCCGGTGCCGGGCCGACCGGGGGCGACCGGGTTGGACGTTGCACCTGGTTCCACGCCCTTGCCGCACCCCTGCAGGCCGGTGGCTGCGGCCAGCAGCAGTGCTGTCGGCCAGACGCGGCGTCGATACAGGCCACGGGGGCCGCGCACCCCGCAATATCCTTGCGTGTTCATGCCTGGCATGCTTGCCAGGACTTCTCCCGGTGGACATCAGGACAAGGGGCGGACCGCGGTAGGAGCATTCCCACTGATTTGCGCAAATTCATTGCGGTTCCCCCGACGCGCCGTGTTCCGGCACCGTGTCACCTCCTGACGTCCTGGAGCACCTCGAGAGGCGTCCCGCGCGCCGGAATCACGCTGAAGGAGCCGTCGCTCTCCAGCACCACGGCGGCGGCCTCGGCAAGGCGGCCCAGCCCTGCCTGCCGGATCGCGGCCAGCACCTCGCCACGGGTGACGCGCTCCTGGCGGAGCGCGTCGTGCAGCAGTTGCCCCTGGTCGACGAGCAGTCGCGGCTGCGCCCGAACGAGCCCCGCGAACCGGGGCGACAGCACCGAGATCTTCGCCACCGCGTACTGGGCAAGCACGAGCACGAGGAACCCTGCCGTCCCCTGGGCGACGCTCACTTCGGACGAGAGCAGGGTGGTTGCGAGCGTGGATCCCATTGCCACCGTCACCACCAGATCGAAGGCGTTCAGCTTCGAAAGCGTGCGCTTGCCGGACGTGCGCAGGAGGAGCACGAGCAGTACATAGCTGGCGAACCCGGCGACGAGTACCTGCGCCGCGGCGCCCCAAGACTTGAACCACATACCGCCGCCTCCTCGCACGTTGCGCCTGGAACCGATTCTGCTCCGCCCGTCTTCGTGAATGGGCGTCTTCGATCAGCCTGCTGGTTCCGTCTCCGCAGAAACCGGGCCGGAACGCCCCACCTTCAGCAAGGCGCGTCGAGTGCTCGTTGACAAGACGGAGAGCAGGCCAGCCCTGGTCCCGCGCGCAGTCGGATCGCTTTCGTCGCTTTGCAGGAGTGGCGCGCGCGGCTCATCCTCGTCAAGCTCCTGCACGCGATGGCTTGCGCGTTCGGCTCATGGCCATGGCGCGCTCGCCGTCCGGCAGGGCGCAACGGCCGAAAGCGTCCGCCAGCTCGTCCTGTCTAACAATGAGCCGCTTCATGATAAATATATTGGTCCGAAGGTACTTCGGTGCGGCAAGAATGCCGGGGAGCGGGCCGGTACATACATCCCAACAATACAGGAGCCCACAATGTTGCTGCATGCATTCGCTGCATTCGCGCGCGCGTGCCTTTCGCTGCCCGGCCTGGCACCGGGCAGGAGACTGGCGGGCATCGCCCTGGCGGGCACGGCCTGTGCGGTTTGCGGCGCGGCCACGACCGCCAGCTTCGCGCCCGACACCCCCCCGGGCGAATGGCACATGCAGTCGCGTGACTATGCGAACACCCGCTACAGCGTGCTGACGCAGGTCAACGCGTCGAATGTCGCGAAGCTGCGGCCCGCGTGGACCTTCTCCGATGGCACGCAGAACGGGCACGAGGCCGCGCCGCTGGTGGCGAACAACACCATGTACCTGGTGACGCCGTTCCCCAATATCGCCTACGCACTGGATCTCACCAAGCCCGGTGCCCCCATCAAATGGTCGTTCGCGCCGGATCCGTCACCGGTGTCCATCGGCAAGGCTTGCTGCGACACGGTCAATCGCGGCGGCGTGCTGGTCGACGGCAAGCTGATCTACAACCTGCTGGACAACCACACCATCGCCGTCGACGCCGCCACCGGCAAGGAGTTGTGGCGCACCAGGATGGGCGACGTCACGCGTGGCGAGACGATGACGATGGCGCCCTTTGCCGTCGGCAAGCGCGTCTACGTGGGCAACAGCGGCGGCGAGCTCGGCGTGTGGGGCTGGATCGCGGCGCTCGACGTCGTCACCGGCAAGGAGCTGTGGCGGGCCTACAGCACGGGCACGGACGAGGAGGTGCGCATCGGCGCCGGATTCCGGCCCTTCTACGACTGGATGAAGGGCAAGGACCTCGGCGTGAGCACCTGGCCGCCGGGAATGGCCCGGCGCGGTGCGGGCGCCGTCTGGGCGTGGATCTCGTATGACCCGGAGAGCGACACGATCTATTACGGCACCAGCAATCCGGGCCCGCGCGTGCCGACGCAGCGCCCGGGCTACAACCTGTGGACCAGTGCCGTCTTCGCCCGCGATGCCGCCACCGGGATGGCGCGGTGGGCCTACCAGTTCACCCCGCACGACCAGTGGGACTACGACGGCGTGAACGAGAACATGCTGCTGGACCTCGACTTCAAGGGGCAGCGGCGCAAGGTGCTGGTGCACTTCGACCGCAACGCTTTCGCCTACACCATGGACCGCACCACCGGCGAGGTGCTGGTGGCCTCCCCCTTCGCGTACCAGAACTGGTCGAAGGGCATCGACCTGAAGACGGGCATGCCCATGGTCGACCCGGCGATGGAGCCCAAGCCCAACGTGAAACTGCCCAAGGTCTGCCCGCCGGACATCGGGGGCAAGGACTGGCAGCCCTCGGCGTTCTCACCCAGGACGGGGCTGGTGTACGCGGGGATCTTCAACATCTGCATGGACCTGACGGACCACCCGCAGTCGTACATCCCGGGCACGCCCTACGACGGCATGGAGATGAAGCGCTACGCCGGGCCGGGGGACAACTGGGGCGAGTTCATGGCCTGGGACCCGGTCGCCGGCAAGAAGGCGTGGTCCGTCCGCGAGAAGTTCATGACGATGAGCGGCGCGCTGGCGACCGCGGGCGACGTGGTGTTCTACGGCACGGCCGACGGCTGGTTCCGGGCCGTCGACGCACGCTCCGGCACGGTGCTCTGGTCGTACAAGCTCGGCTCCGGCGTGGTCGGCCAGCCCATGACCTACCTCGGGCCGGATGGCCGGCAGTACATCGCGATCTATTCCGGCGTCGGAGGCGCCGCGATGGTGAGTTCGAGCATGCCGGGATTTCCGCCGCGCGGCAGCACGCTCTACGTGTTCTCCCTCGGCGGCGATTCACCTCACGGCAGCGCCGGCATGCTGACCACCGAAGGCGGCGGGCCGGCCTCGCGCCCGGACCACGGCATGGGAGGCAAGCAGTGACCTGCCCCGGCGGGCAGCGTGCGGTGGCCGTGGCGCTCTGCGCCTGCGGCTGGCTGGCCGGCTGCCAGCGCATGGAAGGGGGGAGCACCACCAGCGCGCCGGCGCAGGCGCGACCGGCGATGCAGCAGATCCTGGCGCTGCCGCTCGGCGACGTCGCCGGGGGCCAGGAGACGCCGCCGGGCGCGCTGCAGCGCAATCCCTACGGCGGCAACCCGCAGGCCGTCAGCCAGGGGGAACAACTGTTCCTGCACATGAACTGCGCGGGTTGCCACGGCTACGGCGCGAAAGGCGGCATGGGCCCCAACCTCACCGACCACTACTGGCGCTACGGCGGCACGCCGGTGCTGGTGTTCAAGTCGATCTACGAGGGGCGGCCGCAAGGCATGCCGGCCTGGAATCCGGCGCTGCCGCCGGACGACATCTGGAAGCTGGTCGCCTACATCCAGTCGCTCGGCGGCACCTTCCCGGCCGAGGACTACCAGGCCTGGTTGCAGGGCGACCGCGCCGGCATCAACTTCCCGCCGGAGGTGGCGCGCACCGTGCAGCAGGGTGCCAGTGCACCTGCGCCGGGAGCCGAGACGGCCACCACCAGCCCTGCCGAAGCCCGGCCGGACGCCGGCGGCAAGCCATGAAGGCGCGACGCGCGGCGTGGGCGTTCGCCGCCGGCGCCTTTGTGTCCCGCGTCGCAGGTGCGGGGGCACCCCTGTCGTATGTCCACACCTTCGGGGACTCGGCGGATCCGGTCACCACGCTGGGCTGGGGCCTGGCGATCATCTCGGTGATCGTGTTCGCGGCCGTGTTCCTCCTGCTCGCCGGGGGCGTGCTGCGGCGCCGTCCACCGGCCGCGCCAGGGGCCCTGGCGGTGCGCACCGATGCCGGCGGCCTGCCGTGGATCTACATCGGCGTCGGCATCACGGTGGTCGTGCTGGCGGGCTGCGCCGTGTGGACCATGCTGACGCTGCGCGCCACCGCCATGCCGGCCGGCGCCGGGCAGCTCACCCTGCGCGTCTCCGGGGCGCAGTGGTGGTGGCGCGTGCACTACCGCGACGACGCGGCGGCGCGCGGCTTCGAGACCGCCAACGAGATCCACATCCCCGTCGGGCGGCCGGTAAGGGTGGAGCTGGCCAGCGAGGACGTGATCCATTCGTTCTGGATCCCGCAACTGGCGGGCAAGATCGACATGATCCCGGGCCAGACCAACGTGTTGTGGCTGCATGCAGCCCGGCGCGGGACCTATCGCGGCCAGTGCGGCGAATTTTGCGGCGCACAGCACGCGCACATGGCCATGCAGGTCGTCGCCGACGAGCCCGCCGACTTCGCACGCTGGCGCGACAACCAGCTGCGCGCCGCGCCGGCGCCGGCGCCCGCCACTGCGCAGGCCGGGGGCGCACGCGAGTTCGTGGCCCATTGCGGGGCCTGCCACACCGTGCGCGGCACCCCGGCCGGCGGCATCGTGGGCCCGGACCTCACCCACCTGATGTCGCGCAACACCATCGCCGCCGGCGCCTTGTCCAACACCACCGGCAACCTCGCCGCGTGGATCGCCGACCCCGGTGCCATCAAGCCCGGCACGCGCATGCCCGCCCAGACCGTCAGCCCCGCCGAACTGCAGGCCATCGTGGGCTTCCTGCAGACGCTGCACTGAGGAGAACGCCGCTTGAACAGCCCCGTGCAAGCTTCCATGCGCCAGCCCGCGACGGCGCGGCCCGCCGACGACCCGCGCATCGCCGAACGGCTGCAGGCACTGTGGGAGACGCGCCCCGGCGTGACCGGCTGGTTGTCCTCGGTCGACCACAAGGAGATCGGGCTGCGCTACCTGGTCACGTCGTTCCTGTTCCTGCTGGTCGGCGGGCTGGAGGCGGCGGTGATCCGCGTGCAACTGGGGCACGCCGACAGCACGCTGCTGACCCCGGAACAGTACAACCAGCTGTTCACGATGCACGGCGTGACCATGATCTTCCTGTACGCGCTGCCGGTGCTCTCCGGCTTCAGCAACTACCTGTGGCCCCTCATCCTGGGCTCGCGCGACATGGCCTTTCCCCGCCTGAACGCGCTGTCGTACTGGATCTTCCTGGCCTCCGGGCTGTTCCTGTACGCCAGCTTCCTGCTCGGACGCGCCCCCGATGCGGGCTGGTTCAACTACACCCCGTATTCCGGCAGGAAGTACAACCCCGGCGTCAACATCGACATGTACGCGCTCGGCATGGTGCTGATGGGCGTCTCGACCACGGTGGGATCGATCAACTTCGTCGTGACGCTGTTCCGCACGCGGGCCCCCGGCATGTCGATCAACCGCGTGCCGATCCTGGTGTGGGGCACGCTCACGGCTTCCGTGGGCAACCTGCTGGCGGTGCCGGCAGTCAGCCTGGCCTTCTTCATGCTGTGGCTGGAGCGGCAGTTCGGGATGCACTTCTTCGACGCCACGGCAGGCGGACAGCCCCTGCTGTGGCAGCACCTGTTCTGGATGTTCGGCCACCCGTGGGTATACGCGATCGTGCTGCCGGCGATGGGCATCGTTTCGGACGCGCTGCCCACCTTCTGCCGGCGTCCCCTGGTGGGCTACACGCCGGTGGCCCTGTCCACGGTGACCACCATGGTGCTGGGATTCGGTGTCTGGGTGCACCACATGTTCGCCACCGGGCTGCCGCCGGTCTCGCTGTCCTTCTTCAGCGCCGCCAGCTTCGCCATCGTGGTGCCGAGCGCCGTCGCCGTGTTTGCCTGGCTGGCGACGATCTGGACCGGCCGGCCGGTGTTCAGGACGCCCTTCCTGTTCTTCGCCGGCTTCGTGCTGCTGTTCGTGGTCGGCGGGCTGTCCGGTTTCATGACCGCGTCGGTGCCGGTGGACCGGCAGCTGACCGACACCTACTTCGTGGTGGGGCACCTGCACTACGTGATCATCGGCATCAACGTGTTCGCGGTGGTCGGCGGCACCTACTACTGGTTCCCCAAGATGACCGGCCGCATGATGAACGAGCGGCTGGGGCGCTGGAACTTCTGGGTGATGTTCATCGGCTTCAACGTCGGCTTCTTCCCCATGCACATCGCCGGCCTGCTGGGGATGCCCCGGCGCATCTACACCTATCCCGCGGGCATGGGCTGGGACGCGGTGAACGCGGTGATCTCCTGGGGCGCCTACCTGTTCGCCTTCGGCGTGCTGCTGTTCCTGGTGAACATCTTGCGCAGCCTGCGCAGCGGCGAGCCGGCAGGGCCCAATCCGTGGGACGCGGCCACGCTGGAGTGGGCCACGTCCTCGCCGCCGCCGCCCTACAACTTCGCGGTGATCCCCACGGTAGGCAGCCGCAGTCCGCTGTGGGAGGACCGGCTCGAGGGCGTCCGCACGCGCTCGCAGGTCGACCAGGGGCTGTTGCTCGATCACGGCCGCGAGACGATCGGCACGACGGTGCTCGACGCCGAGCCCGACGTCATCTTGCGCATGCCGGGCGATTCGCCGGCGCCCCTGCTGCTGACACTGGCGCTGGCCGGCGCCTTCACCGCCGCCCTGCTGCATCGCTGGATCGCGCTGGGTGCCTGCGCCGCGCTGGCGCTGCTGGTCATCGTGGCCTGGCTGTGGCCCGAGACCGAACTCGGTCAGACCGCGGAGTTCGCCCATGACGGAAGCTGAAAGCCAGGTGCTCGACCTGCGCCGGCCCTTGGTGGTGGGCAGCCGCGGGCGCCTGTCCTCCGGCTGGTGGGGCATGTGGAGCATCCTCGCCACCGAGGCGGCCTTGTTCGGGTACCTGCTTTTCAGCTACTTCTACGTGGCGGCGCAGGCCCATGCGCCGTGGCCGCCGGGCGGTCCGCCGAAGCTGGGCATCGCGTTGCCCGACACCGCGATCCTGCTGGCGGCCAGCGCCACCATGTGGTGGGGCGAGCGCGGCATCCGCCGGGGCCGCGCCGGGCCGCTGCGCATCGGGCTGGCTGCAACGATCGTGCTGGGGGTGGTGTTCCTGGGGCTGCAGCTGATCGAGTGGCGCAACAAGTCGTTCACGCCTTCGACCGATGCCTACGGCTCGCTCTACTTCACCGTCACCGGCTTCCACATGGCGCACGTGCTCGCCGGGCTGGTCATGTTGCTGTTCCTGCTCGTCTGGGCCTTCTTCGGCTACTTCGATGAACGCCGGCATTCCGCCGTTTCCATCGGTGCGATCTACTGGCACTTCGTGACGGCCGTGTGGGTGGCGGTGTTCGCCACCATCTACCTCTCGCCCTACCTGGGAGTGCAAGGATGACCGCGCCACCCGCGAGCGCCGAAGCACCCGGCCAGGCCGAGCACCCGGCGCCGCATCGGCACGTGGTGTCGCCGTTCCTGGTCTGGGCGTGCCTGCTCGCACCGCCGACCGCGTGGTTCGTGCAACTCGCCGTCGAAGAAGTGATCAGCAGCCGGGCCTGCTTTCCGCAGGACGTCCCGCTCGCCGCGGCACGGCTGGCCGTGACACCGCTGCTGGCCGCGTGCGACGCCACGGCCATGGCGATCGCCGCGGTCGCGGCGCTCGTCGCCTGGCGCAACTGGCGGCAGACCGCGCGCGAAAAGCCCGGGGGCGGCAAGGGACTGATGGAGAGCGGCGACGGCCGCACCCGCTTCATGTCGATGGCGGGCGTGCTCACCAGCGGGCTGATCCTGCTGGCCGCCAGCTATGCGCTGGCGAGCCATCTCGCCCTTTCGGGCTGCGGGACATGAAGCGGGCCGCCTTCGGGTTGTTGCTGGCACTGGCGGGCGTGTCTGCGCTGGCGCAGGCGCGGCACCAGCCGCCGGCCTATGAGGTGCCGGGCGGGGACGCCCGCCGCGGGCGGGAGCTCATGGGGGATTTCGGTTGCGGCAACTGCCACGCGATTCCGGGCATCCGCGGCGCCCGCGGCAACGTCGGCCCGCCGCTCACGCGCATCGGGGACCGGGTGTTCGTCGCCGGCGTGCTGCGCAACACTCCCGAGAACCTGATGCGATGGCTGCAGCACCCCCAGCAGGTGGTACCCGGCAACGGCATGCCCGAGATGGGCATCACCGAACCCCAGGCGCGCGACATTGCGAGCTACCTGTACACCTTGAGATGAACATCCCCCGCGGCCTGGCAGGAGGACGCCGGCGTCAGCGCGCCGCCGCGGCGACGGGGCCGCCCAGCGCGCGCGCCCGGTTCTGCGATCGCTCTTGCGGCGTGTCGCCCAGACGCCAGCCGGCATCGGGCATGTAGACGTACGCATCGTTCGCATCTGACGGCCTGGGGGTCCAGCCGGGAACCGCGCTCGGGATCGCCCCTCCCATGATCCCGTCCGGTGCGCGTGCCCCCAGTACCGGCGATCTGGTGATCTTTCCGGTCGCGCCGCCGGTCCCGTCGGGTCGCGGGGCCAGAGCTTGCACCTGCGCAGGGGCTGCCCGGTCATGGCCGGCTCCGCTCCGATCGAGCGCGTGTGCGGACTGGGCCGCCCAGCCGATGGCGAGCAATGCAAGCGCAGCTGCGCAACGCATCGACGGCTTCCGGTGCACGTGTGCATGGTCTGACATGGAGCCTCCGTTTGGTTCACAGGCGCGAATGCCCCTGCAGCGATATCCATTCGATACCGGTCCGGCTCCCGCGCCAGCCCCTGCAATCGCGTCCCCAGGTCGGCCCTGTCCTTCGCCGCCTGTGCACACTAGCCACGTTCGTTCCTGCTCGTGTCAGGGGCTCCACATCCGGTCGCGGTACGCGAGCGAAAGCGCCGGGGCGGCGCGGCTGTCGGTGGGTTTGGCGGTGATCCGGAAATCGATCACCTCCCGCGGCAGGAAGTTGTAGCTTCCCACGTAAGAGACGCGGCCTCCCTCGCGCACCTCCCGCATCTCGATCTGCTGGCGCACACCCGACAGCGACCAGGCTTGCGCTTCCACGCGTGCGGGTATGGGATGCAGCAAACCCTCGTCCGTCCGGGCGAGCAGCACGTTGAGGACGCCCACGTCCGGGGCCTGATCGATGCCGTGGCGGCGCGCCGTGGCCTTGTCGATCGTGACGCTGGCGACTGTCGAACTGCGTAGCGTGAGCTTGCCCCGGGTGGCTTCGTGTGGCTGGGCCGTCGCCGTGGTGGCCACTACGGCAAGCCATAGCGCTGCGGACAGCTTCGGACGTGATGCGAATGCGAATGTGGTCATGCCATCTCCCAGGCTGTCGAAGTGATGTCGCGTCAACTTGCGTGCCGGCCGGACTCAGATGGCCAACACGAGCCCCAGCACGTTCGGATGCGGGTTGTCCACCAGTCCGCCGAGAATCTCGTTGGGCGTGACGTGCCGGCCGTAGTAGGCGCGGTTCGCCTCGGCGTCTGCCACGATGTCCGTCACCCCCAGCGCAGCCCCGGCATACAGCCCGTCGGTCCCCGACCAGACGATCACATCCTGCAGCCTGCCTTGCGACACCTGGTGCCGCGCGGAGTACGCCGCGATCGTCAGGCCTGCGGCGGCGTCGAGCGACAGCCTGCGATTGGAGCGGAACTGCTGCACGGCGCGGTCCGTCATCAGCAGGAGCGCCACCGGCCCGCCGGAGACACCCGCCTGCAGTCCGAGGCTGATGCCCGCCAGATCGAAGAACGCCGGATCGCTGTAGGTGCGACCGTGGCGGGTGACGAGCACCCCCTCGCCAGCCTGGATGCCCAGGCCCAGCGCAGCACGCCCGTAGTCCGGCAGCACGAGCACGCCATTGGCGTCGCGCAGCAGTCGGGCGACGCGGGGGTCGCTCTTCATGTCGTGGACGACCTGAACGGCCTGTCGCAGGTCGATGCGGGCGTCGCTCACGCCCGCGGCCGCCAGTCCGCGAGAAGGCGGGGCGGTGGGCGGCGGCGAACCAGCGGCCTGGCCCGCTGCGAGCACCAGGGCGGCGGCGAGCGGTGCGCAAGCGGTGCGGACGAACTTCATGCCACATCCCTCCTTTCGGCCAATGTATTCGTCCAATTGCATTTGCGGCGGCGGATGCGACCGACAGCGCACGTAGGAGGGTCCCGCCGGGGGAGGAATCCGCCGGCCTCAGGCGCTGGTCTTGCCCAGCCAACGGGCGACCGGAACGTCGCTGGAGGAATGCACCACGATCGACACTGCCACCACGACGGCGGCCAGGGCGAACACCGATTCGGCGCCTGCCACACCTGTCCGCAGGACCAGGAAGGCGTATACGACCGAGGCGAAGCCCTTCGGCCCGAACCAGCCGGCGGCCGCACGCTCGCGGCCTCGCAGCCCGCTGCGCCACAGGGCCGCAGCCATGGCCAGGGGGCGTGCAAGCAGCAGCGCTGCGCCCACGAAGACCCAGCCGCCCCAGCTGACGCCGGCGAAGAGCGCAGGGGTGAGCATCGCGCCGAATGCGAGCAGGGTGGCGAACTTGAGGAGTTCGCAGAGGTGCTCGCCGAGCGGGGCGAATTCCTCGGTCAGGGTGCGCGGACCGCAGGAGGCGAGGGTGGCGCCGGCGCAGAAGGCCGCGATGTACTCGTTCGTGTGCGTGAGCTTTGCGACGGCGTAAACGAGGATTCCGACCGCGAGGGTGAACAGGGCCGTATAAGCCCCTTCCAGCCGGCTGCGCGCGGCGGCACGCACCCGATCAGCCGCCCATGGCACAAGGACACCCAGCGCTGCGCCGCCCATCACGTCGAGGACCGGTGCCGCGAACCCGCCATGGGAGCCGTCCAGGATCGCCAGCATGCCGACGACGATGGGCAGCGCCAAGCCGTCATTGACACCGCTCTCCACATTCAGGAGCCTGCGCAGCCCCATGGAGACCTCATCGCGCTTCACCATCGACGCAGCGAACACCGGGTCGGTGGGGGTGAGCACGGCCGCCAGCAGCACCGCCTGTGCCCAGGCCAGCCCTGCAGCCCAATGCGCCAGCAGTGCCAGAGCCAGCAATGAAAGCGGGAACCCGAGCAGCAGGGCGCGACCCGGCAAGCCCCAGTCGCGCCGCAAGCCGGCGCCCGTGATCCGCATGCCGTCGGAGAACAGCACGGCGCTCAGTGCGACGTCCGCGAACACCGTGACAGTGCTGCTTTGCGCGGATACGCGAATCCACCCCAGCTGGCCCGCCACGAAGCCCACCGCCAGGAACAGCACCGAAATGGAAAGCGCAGTGCGCTGCGCACGCGCGGAAAGCAGCGCCGCCACGAGCAGGGTGGCCGCGAAGAGCAGGACGGCCGTCATGGGACCAGGACCGCGGTTCGCGCCGCGCGGCCGGCGCGCACGCCGAGAGAATCAGCCACCCGAGCCCACCGGCGGCAGCATCCGCGCCCCTTCCTGGTCAGGGAGCACCGGTGCGTCGACCGCCGGCGTGCCGGACTGCCGCGCGTTCTCGCGCTGCGGGAGTTCCATGCGGGGATGCGGATCGGCCCATGCAAGCCCGCCTGCTGCGCCATGCGGGAAGAGGGGGCGGCCCAGGTCGGCGGACGCCGTGCGCAGAGCCCCGGCGCCGCAGCCCGCAAGGCAAAGGTAGGGAAGGTCGCGGCGATTCAAGGTCTGCTCCCGGTCACGTGTCGCAGTTGGATCGCATTGGCAGGAATGCGTTCACATGCTACATGGCCGTGAGCTGCTGCGGGCCGAAATCGCGCCTGCCCACGCCTGTGCGGTGCCACCCTGCTGGCGTTTGCGCAGCAGGTGCAGAGCTTGAGCGCCGGCGCTACTGCAGGTGCGGGGCGATGAACAGCTTGCGGCACTGGCGCCGCAGGCGGGCTATGCACCTCTGGTGTGACTGCAACCGGGCGAGAGGTGCATGGCGTGCGCGAGCCTCTCCGGGGCGGCCCAGTTCCGCCAGAAGGCGGTGATGCGAGAGCAGAAGCGCGATGGCATCGACGCACAGCTGCGGAAGGCGCATGCACCGGCTGCAGGCAGCGCGGACTTCGGCATCGGCTCGCGCGAAGTCGCAAGCCTGCGCATCACCGTCCCGGAGGAAAGCCAGGTCCGATTCGTACTGGTCCAGGGCGGCGGCCGCCTCGAACGCGATCGCGTGGGCGCAGTGCATGGAAGGACTCGCGGTCGTTTCCAATATACGGCTGCAGGCCGCGGCCGCGGTTCGCACCACGGGATGACCCTTACGTGCAGCTCCGTGGAAGTCCGGTGGTGCACTGCTGCGTGGGAGCCGTCTGCCATGCGCTATATGGCTTCGTCCGAATGCAAGTGGGCCAGGCAGCACGATGATTCGGGGATGTGGCGAGGGCCACCGCGGGTCGCGATGCCCGCAGTCCCTCCCCGCAGGTCATCAACTTGTGTAGAGGAGCAGTCATGTTCACCAGAATCAAGGTTCTTGCAGCATTGGTCGCGACGCTGGCCTGTGCCAGCCAGGCGCAGGTTCCCGGTGCCAGGCTCACGATGCAGCCGCCGCCTTCGGTCACGATGGCACCGGTGCCTGCCACCACTTCCGCGGCCATGCAGCGTCTGGAGGCAACGGGCCAGGAACTTCGGGAGGCGATCCAGTCGCTTGCGGGCAAGGTGCCGGGTCCGGAGCGCGACATCGCGATTGCAAAGGCGCAGGAAGCGCTCTTGAAGACCCAGCAGGCGATGGTCGATCTTCCGCCCGAGTACCGGTCCACCGCCGCGACTCGCATGCATGGAAGCGGATACGACCAGTCCGTCCGCGCACTGATGGCGGCGGCCGATTCCCTGCGGCAGTCCGTCCACGCCATGGCGAGGGAGCCGGCGGGTGAGCGGCGCAACCAGGCGATCCGGGATGCGAATCGGGCGTTGCTGGCCACGCAGGTGGCCATGGCCAATGCCTACGATGCAACCGCGTTCGCGCCGCAGACGGCGACCATGGGGGCAGCTCCCCTGCAATGCGTCTGGCTGGGGACCATGTGGGGCTGCTCCTGAGGGTGCGCTGACACCGTGCCCGGGCGTGGCACATGCATGATGGGAGAACAGTGGCCAGTCGGTCTTCCTGCTCGGCCGCGGGAAACGCATTCGTCCCAAAGCAAGGGGATGTCCCGGACTGGGCGTGGCATGGCGGGGTGCGTTGCCGACGCGATCGCGCAACAAGTGTGTCTGATGCGATCACTTGCACCGGCACCGATGAATATGATGTGGTGCAGCCTGCTGATGCCCCTCCCACATGTCGACGAGATCCACCAAACCTGTCTCCGCATCCGTCGCGAAGCGGACCACCAAGGGCGCCAAGGCGTCCAGGAAGGCAAGTCCATCGAGTGAGCCGGACAGCAAACACCCTGAGAAGGCGGCGCGGGTGCTGCGGAGATTCCGGGTGATCTTCAACGCAGTGAAGAACCATTTCCGGTCGGTGGAGCGCAAGGCGGGCGTCACGGGGGCGCAGCTCTGGGCCCTGAGCGTCATCAATTCCAAGCCGGGGGCCGGCGTCAATGAGCTGGCCGCTGCGATGGACATCCACCAGTCCACCGCAAGCAATCTGGTGCGCGCGCTGGTTGAGTCCAAGACGGTGGTGACGGCACGCGAGGCCGACGACCGCCGCTTCGTGCAGCTGTACCTCACGGCCAAGGGCCAGAAGGCACTGGCCAAGGCTCCGGGTCCGTTCGCCGGCGTCTTGCCCGATGCACTCATGCATCTGGATCCCCAAACCCTGTCGCGCCTGGAACGCGACCTGGAAGCCGTGGCCCAGCAGATTCGTCCTGCGGCTCACGGACGCAACCTGCCGCTGGGAGACAGCTAGTGTCCTGTCCCGCAAATATCTAGGCTCTCGTTCGGTGCAGGCG
>NZ_JBBKTQ010000016.1:0-132447 GCF_037890035.1 Ramlibacter sp. AN1133 | reverse complement strand
CTTCAAGAAGAAAACCGAACAACCCTCCCGGTCCGCGCGCGAGGCGTTCGGTGGGCTGAGCGACGCGAAGTGGCTTCGTGTCCTCAAACGCAGCATCAAGGAGCCGGTGATTGATGGCGTCCGCATGCCGGGATTCCCGCCCGCCGAACTGCAAAGCCATACAGTCGGCTCGGCTTTCGATCGCGCGCTCGTGGAGGCCAGCAATTTCTATTCCTACGCGAAGCAGGCATGTGCCAAGCATGGCACGCCGATTGAGCCCGGCGCGCAAATCCTGGACTTCGGCGTCAGCTGGGGCCGGATCATCCGCTTCTTCATGAAGGACGTCGAGCCGTCATCCCTGCACGGCGTCGACATCAGCACCGACTACCTCGACGCTGCGCGGCAGACCGGCGTTCCGGGGCATCTGCACCGGATCGATCCCCTGGGCCGGCTGCCTTACGAGGACCGTGCATTCGACTTGGTATACGCCTATTCGGTCTTCACGCACCTGCCGGAGAACGTGCAGGATCACTGGCTGCCGGAAATCGCATGCAGCTTGAAGCCGGGCGGCCTGCTCGTCGCCACGGTCGAGCCGCCGCGCTTCATCGATCATTTCCTGCCGCTAGACCCGGACGACAAGAGCCTCCATCCGTGGCATGCCGCCACGGCACGCAAGATCCGCGCGGATGTCGGCATCAAGGAACGCCTGCAGCAACAGGGCTTCGTTTACATCCCCGACCGGGACGGCGTGAACGAGGTATATGGCGACTGCGCAATGACGCCGGGTTATGTGCGCGAGCACTGGGGCCGTTATCTGGAAGTGCTGGACTTCCTCGACGATGCCGATCGCTTCTGGCAGGCTGTCGTGGTGGCGCGAAAGCGCAAGTAGCTTGGGAGCGGGTTGCTGAAAAGTGGGCGTGGAAACGCCGAAGAGTGATCTGGACGTCGCGGGGCCGCAGCCAGGCCGCGAGGGCATGCCGGCAACGCGCGCCGAGGGACCGCTCGGGCTTCATGCCGGCTCCGCCTTCCGCCGACCGTGGAAGGGTGAGGGATGCACGCGTTCGAGGATGTCGGCGACGGTCAACGCGGCGAAGTAATGGCTGCCGGGAACCCTCCCGAACAGCTCGTAGCGGGGATCGTACCGCTCCTCGTCGGCCCAGACCCAGCAAGCGCCGGGCGGGCACTTGCGCAGCGGGTGCGTGGGCCCGAAAACCGCCGTCACGCGCGGATTGACGGCCGCGGCAAGATGCATCAGGCCGGTATCCGTCGTGATCACGCGCGCCGCGGCGCGCAGCAGAGAGGCCGCCTCGGCGATACTCGTGCGGCCGCACAGGTTGGTCCGGCCCGCGCCCGTGAATCGCTCGTAGTAGGCGCGCTCCGAGGGCGAACCGAGGAAAACGACCGGCGTGCGCGCCGCGCAAGTCTCCACCAGGGCACCGAACAGCGCGTCGGGCATGCGGCGCACGCTGGACCGCTCGTTTGCGTTCTCTCCGCCGCTGTTGACGAGCACGGCCGAGGCGCCCTCGCCCGCGAACGGCTGTTGCGCCGGGGCATCCAGCGCCACGTCGCCGCGTGCCACGGGCCAGCCCGCCGCTTCTAGCAGGTCCAGGTAGTAGTCGATCTCGTGGTGCAACGCGCCGTACGCTACCTTGTGAGTGAGCAGCACGCCTTCGTGGGCCCGCCGGCGGAAGCCGATGCGCATCGGCGCGCCCGCGAAGCGCGCGAGCAGGGCGAAGATCCAGTGCTTGTCCAGGATGAAGATGCAGTCGTAGTCGCGCAGCAGCGGCAGCAGTTCACGCACGCGGCCAAGCTGCGCACCGAAGAGGATGGACGCGTCGAACGGGAGGACCCGGTCAATGTAGGGGTTGCCGGCGAGGATGGGCGCACAGCCGCGGCCGGTCAGGTAGTCGATCGAGGCTTCCGGCAGGGCGCGACGCAGTTGCCGCAGCAGGGGAGTCGTCATGAGGACGTCCCCCAAGGCACCGATCTTCCACAGCAGGATCCTCATCGTCTTGGCCGCCGCACTATACGGCAAGGCCCGGCAGGTCAGTCCGGCGCCGGGCGGCTGGCACAATCCGCGCCACCGAATGCCCTTGAGCCTGTCCTTCGTCCGAGAAAGTGCCTTGCCGCGATGGCTTGACCACGCGGCAGGAACACCGCTGCTGTGGCTCTGGGGTGCCCTGCGGCGGCGGCGCCCGCGTCCCGCGGCACCGCAAAGCTTCGGCATCATGGCCTTCGAGACGCTTGGCGACACGCTGCTGGCGGGCACCCTGCTGGCCAGCCTGCGGGCCAGCGTGTCTGGCGCGCGCATCACTGTCTTCGCATCCGCTGGCAACCGCGGCATCCTGGCGCTGCTCGATGGCGTCGACGGGGTGGTTGACGTGCCTCTCACGCGGCCGCTGTCGGCGTTGGCGGCCATCCGCAGCGTGCGGGTGGACGTCATGATCGACATCGGCCAGTGGCCGCGCTGGTATGCCGTCCTGTGCGCGGCCTCGCGCAGCACCTACACGATCGGTTTCGCCACGCCGGGGCAGGGGCGCCACTATGCGTACGACGCGGCGGTCCCACATGGCGCAGATGTCCACGAGGTAGAGAACTTTCAGCGGCTGCTCGGGCCTTTACCGGGCGTGCGACCTTTGCCGCCCCAATGCGCCTTGAAGGCCGCCGGCGAACCGCCCGCCCCGATTGCCACCCATACGCCCTATATCGTCGTGCACCCATGGGCGAGCGGCTTTCGCTACGCCTCGCGCGAGTGGCCGCAGGCGCGGTGGACTGGGCTGATCGAACGGGCCTGTGCCCTGGGCTTCTCCGTGCTCGTGACCGGTAGCCCCGGCGACCGTGCCCGGGCAGCAGCGCTCGTCGGCGCCTGCGGCACGAGCCTGCCGGTGAAGTCCATCGCAGGCGAGGTGTCGTTGTTGGACTTGGCGGCAGTGCTGCGCAGCGCCAGCGCGGTGGTCGCGGTCAACACTGGCGTGATGCATCTCGCGGCGCTGTTGGATGCCCCCTTGGTGGCGTTGCACGGACCCACCAGCCGGCGCCGCTGGGGGCCAGTCGGTCCACGCAGCATCTCGCTCGCACCGCCGCTGGGGTGCGCATGCGAATTCCTTAACCTCGGCTTCGAATATCCAAAGGGGCCGGTCAACTGCATGGACAGGATCTCTGTCGAGGACGTGTTCGCCGCGCTGAATGTCCTGTTGCAGCGTTGCCCCGTGTTGCGGGAAGGACTCGGCTGACGCTGCCATGCGCCCCGATCTTCCCTGGCGCGTCGCAAGTGTCGCCTTGCTCGCCGCGCTCCCCTGGCTCGATCCCTTCGCCGGCGGCCCTTCTCCGAGCGTGCAGCCCTGGCTCACGAGCGCGACCTGCGGCCTCCTGCTCTGGATGCTCGCGGCGGCGGGGCCGGCCCGGGCGCGCCTTCGCATCGCCTGGCCGGTGCTCGCGCTGGTGCTGTGGGCGGCGGTCGCCGGCGGCGTGCGGCCCGAAGTCGTGTTCCTGGCGGGCGGGCTGCTGCTGGTCGCGGTCGGCACGCAACTCGGCGAGGACGACGCCATGGTCCAGGGCGTGCAGGCGGGGCTGCTGCTGGCCGCATGCCTCAGCGCGGTGCTGGGACTGGTGCAGTACTTCGGCCTGTCCGACGCGCTCTCTCCCTGGGTGAGCCGCACCGCGGCAGGCGAGGCCTATGCCAACCTGCGCCAGCCGAACCAGTACGCCACCCTGTCGTGGATCGGCGCCGCGGTGCTGCTCTGGGGCAGCCTGCGCCTGCGCGCCGGGGTGGCCACGGGGCTGATCGTGCTGCTGGCGGTGGGCAGCGCCGCGTCGGTGTCGCGCACGGCGGTGCTGCAGGGTTTCGTGCTCACCCTGCTGGCCGCGTGGTGGAACGGGCCGCAGCGGCGCGTGCGCGTCGCGCAATGCGCGGCGGCGGCGCTCGCTTACTTCGCCGCCGCCTGGCTGCTGCCCGTGCTGCTGGAAGCACTGACCGGCGCGCTGCCGGCGCGCACGCTGTGGGGGCGCATCGGCGGCCCCGAGGGCTGCACCGGCCGGCTCGTGCTGTGGTCCAACGTGCTGCACCTGATCGCGCAGCGGCCGCTCGCCGGCTGGGGCTGGGGCGAGCTGGACTACGCCCACTTCACGACGCTGTACCCGGGCCCGCGCTTCTGCGACATCCTGGACAACGCGCACAACCTGCCGTTGCACCTGGCGGTGGAACTGGGCCTGCCCGCTGCCGTGTTGGTCTGCGGCGGCGCCGCGGTGTGGATCCTGCGCCAGCGGCCCTGGGCCGAGGCTTCGCAGCGGCGCCGGCTCGCCTGGGCGATCATGGCGCTGATCCTGTTGCACAGCCTGCTGGAGTATCCGCTCTGGTACGGCCCGTTCCAGCTCGCCTTCGGCGCGATGCTCGGGTGGCTGGTGCCCCCAGGGGCGTCCTCGGCGCGCCCCGTGCGACGCGCCCCCGTGTACGCATCGGCCCTCGTGCTGCTCGCCGCCACCGGCTATGCCGCCTGGGATTACGCGCGGGTGAGCCAGATCTACGTGCCGCCCGATGAACGGTTCGCCGCCTGGCGCGAGGACACGCTGGCGCATGCGCGGCGGTCGTGGCTGTTCGCGGGCCAGGCCCGCTTCGCGGACCTGACGCTGGCCAGCGTCACGGGGGCGAACGCGGCGCGGATGCACGGCCTGGCGCTGGAGATGCTCCATTACTCCCCGGAGCCGCGCGTCATCGAGCGGGCGATCGAAAGCGCCACCCTGCTGGGGCGCGAAGACGAGGCGGTGCAGCTGCTGGCGAGTTACCGCGCGGCGTTTCCGGCGGAGTACCAGGCTTGGCGGGAGCGCGGCCGGGTGCCGCGCGGCGGGGCTCAGATGTCGCGCTTGCCGCGCACGCTGGCGAAGGCGTCCACGTCGTCCATCTGGCTCGGGCGCGAGTCGCGCACGTAGACGCGGTCGCCGGGGAGGATCTCCTGCATCTGGCTGTCCATGGCCATCACGGAGTCTTCCCACATGCTCCAGTCCGCCTGCGTGTTGCCTTCGGCCACCACTTCAGGCAGCGGAGCGGTGTCGGCGAAGCGGGGCATGTGGCGCAGGCCCGCGTCCGGCCGCGGCGGCGCGGAGCGCGTCGGGGTGCGGACCGGCGTGGCAACGGACTTGCGCCCGGGCTGGGAAGCCGGTGCCGCCGTACGCCGCTTGAGCCAGGTAAACATGATCCGCCAACCCCCTAACCGTTACGTCGCGGCTTGCAGATGTCACAGGCCGCTTACCTCTGATGAATTCCCTAACATACATTCTGCGGCGGCCTAGGGAATTGACGCAAGTGGGGGTTAGCCCTTGACGTAACTCCCGGACTTTCCTCCGTGCTTTTCGCACAGCTGGACGCCCGTGATGGTCATTCCGCGGTCGACCGCCTTGCACATGTCGTACACGGTCAGCAGGGCGACATTCACCGCCGTCAGCGCCTCCATTTCGACGCCCGTGGGGCCCACGGTTTCCACTCTGGCGGTGCAGACCACGGCGTCCGGGGAGCCGGCCTGCGCGGCAAGGAGCTCGAAATCGATCGCGACCCGGGTCAGCGCCAGGGGGTGGCACAGGGGAATCAGGTCGCTGGTCTTCTTGGCGGCCATGATGCCGGCCACGCGGGCGATCCCCAGCACGTCGCCCTTCTTTACGGTCCCGCTCTGGATGATGGCAAGGGTAGCGGGTAGCATCTCGATGCGGCCCGTCGCCACCGCGATGCGGTGTGTCGCCGCCTTGGACGCGACGTCCACCATATGCGCCTGGCCCTGCGCGTCGAAATGCGTCAATCCGCTCATGCAACAACCCTCGGTCTCCGTCGGCCATCATACGTCCCGCCTTGACTGGCGCACGCGCTTGCGCGCCGCCACCATCCACCTCGGCCTGAGCGCCCTCGTCGCCGCCACGGCGGCCCTGCTGGTGTTCGCGCTCTGGTATCCGTGGCCGTACCGGGAGATTTCCGGCGGCCGGGAGCTGTTCCAGCTCGTGGTGGCGGTCGATGTCGCCCTGGGCCCGCTGATCACCTTCGCGATCTTCAACCGCGCCAAGCCACGCGCCGAGCTGCGGCGCGACCTCGCCGTGGTGGCGCTGCTGCAGCTCGCCGGCCTGGCCTACGGCCTCTGGACGGTGCAGCTCGCCCGCCCGGTGCACCTGGTCTACGAGATCGACCGCTTCCGCGTCGTGCACCAGGTCGACATCCCCGAGGAACTGGCGGACCGCGCGCCGGCCGGCATCGCCATCGCGGCGGCGGGCGGCCCCACGCTGATCGCGCTGCGGCCGTTCCGCAGCGAGCGGGAACGGGTGGACTTCACGCTGGAGGCCCTGCGCGGCGTCGCGCTCGCCGCCCGGCCGGAGCTCTGGCAACCCTACGAAGCTGCGCGCGAGCGCGTGCTGCGCGCGGCCAGGCCCGTCGCCGAACTGAAGGCCCGCTACCCGCAGGGTGCCGGCGCCATCGACGAAGCCCTGCGCAAATCCGGCCGCGAGCCGGCGCGCGCGGCATACTTGCCCCTGGTCGCCCGCAAGGAGCGGGCGTGGACCGTGCTGCTCGACGCGGGCACGGCCGAAGTGATCGGCTTCGTACCGCTGGATTCGTTTTGAGATTCCCCCCTCCGTCCTTCGCCCGCCGCGGCCTGGCAGCCTTCCTGGCCGCTGCCTTGCTCGCGACGACGCCGGCCGGCGCGCAGCTGCCCACCCTGGGCGACAACGGCGACGTCACCACCAGCGCGGAGCGCAAGCTCGGCGAGCGCATCGCGCGCGAGCTGTACCGCGACCCCGACTACATCGACGACCCGGTGCTGGTCGAATACGTGCAGGGCCTGTGGCAGCCGCTGCTCGCCGCCGCCCGCGTGCGCGGCGAACTCACCAGCGAGCTGGACGAACGCTTCGCCTGGCAGGTGCTGCTGGGCAAGGACCGCACGATCAATGCCTTCGCGCTGCCGGGGGGCTGGCTGGGCCTGAACCTGGGGCTGGTGAGCGTCACGGCCAACCGCGACGAACTCGCCTCGGTGCTGGCGCACGAGCTGAGCCACGTGACGCAGAGGCACATCTCGCGCCTCGTGACCAAGGGCAACCAGCAGGCGCCGTGGATGCTCGCGGCGATGATCCTCGGCGCGATGGCCGCCAGCCGCAATCCGCAGGCGGGCGGCGCCGTGATGGCGGGCAGCCAGGCACTGGTGGCGCAGCAACAGCTCAATTTCTCGCGCGACATGGAGCGCGAGGCCGACCGCATCGGCTTCGGCGTCGCCACCCAGGCTGGCTTCGAGCCGCAGGGCTTCGTCACGATGTTCGAGAAGCTGCAGCAGGCCGCCCGCCTGAACGACAACGGTGCCTATCCCTACCTGCGCACCCACCCGATGACGAGCGAGCGCATCGCGGACATGCAGTCGCGCCAGCAGCTCGCCGACCACGGGCCGGTGCAGCCGACGCTGGAGCACGCACTGATGGCGGGCCGGGCGCGCGTGTTCTCCAACCCCGGCGTGGACGCCCTGCGGGCCGCCCTGGCCGAAGCGGATGCGGGCGCCTTCGCCGCGCTGCCGCGGGCGCGCCAGGGCGGTGCGCTGTATGCGGCGACGCTGGCCGCATCGCGCCTGCGCGAGCCCGCCACGACCACGCGGATGCTGGGGCGCCTGGAGGCCGTGGTGGCGGGCGATGCGGCGGGCGAGCGCCTCGCGCGCCTGCTGGCCGCCGAAATCGCCATGGGCGACGGCGATGCCGCCCGCGTGCTGCGCACGCTCGACCTCGAAAGCAAGCGCCGCCCCGAGCTGCTGCTGACGGCGCAGGCGCAGGTCCAGTCCGGCAAGGCGGCCGAGGCCGCGCAGCGCCTGCAGACCTGGGTGGCCACGCAGCCGCGCGATGCCGCCGCGTGGCAGTTGCTCTCCGCCGCCTATGGCGCGCAGGGGCAGTCGGTGCGCGCCGTGCGTGCCGATGCGGAGGCGCGGGTGGCGCAGCTGGATTACACGGCGGCGCTGGACCGCTTCAAGGCGGCGCAGGACCTGGTCCGCAAGGGGGTGGGCGGTGGCGACTACATCGAGGCGTCGATCGTCGACACCCGCGCGCGCCAGGTCGAATCAACGCTTCGCGAACAGGCGCTCGAGCGCTGACTCGATCACCACGCCGACGGCGGTGTAGATCAGCGAACCGACCAGCGCCGCGACGAAGTCGCGCACCACGAAACCCTGCAGCACGCCGGCGGCGGCCCAGAACATCAGGGCGTTGATCACGAACAGGAACAGGCCCAGCGTGAGCAGGGTGGCGGGCAGCGTCAGCAGCACGAGCACCGGCCGCACCACGGTGTTGAGCAGGCCGATCACCAGCGCCGCGGCCATGGCCGAAGCGAAGGACTTCACCTCGACCCCGGTGTACACGTAGGCGACGAACAGCAGCGCCGCGGCGCTGAGCAGCCACTTGGTGATGAGCTTGAGCATGGCCGCAAGGATAGCAGCCTGCCCCGCCCCTAGTAGTCGAAGCCGGCGAAGGAACAGAGCAGGAAGGCGCCGAAGCCGAGGATGGGGCCGGGCGACCATCGCAATGCATCGCCGCCGTCGATGGACTTGGGACGGCGCGCGTCGACCACGCGCGCCTCGCCGTGTTCGGCGATCAGGGCGCGCGTGAGCTCCGGCAGCGGCCCCTTGGCGAGGATCGGCGTCACGTGGTCGCCGCGCTCGCGCAGCGGCGGCAGCACCTGGTCGAACAGCTTGTCGGCCCATTTGGTGCGCCAGTTCTCGCGCGCGGAGTGGCTGACCCACTTGCTGATGCGGTGGGTCATGCGCGGGGCGCACGCCACCAGCAGCCAGTGGGTGGGCTCGGCGACGGCGGGCAGGTGCGCCCGCGCGTAGGCCGCGTCGTCCAGGTACACGATCACCTTCTCCATGGGGGCCTCCTGGAGCGCCTCCCTCACGGCGCGTCGGCGGATCGGCGCGCCGCACGGGTGGCCAGCCAACCCGCGCCGAGCACGCCGGCAATGCAGACAGCATACGTGCTCCAGCGCGCAAATGCATGCAGGGTTCCTTCGGGGTCGAACACGGCGTCGAGCAGCGGCTCGCCGACCACCATCTTCGCCGCCGTGAGCGCCAGCACGGCCGCGCCGAAGTGGATGATCACGGGGAAGCGCTCGACCAGCTTGAGCACCACGCTGCTGCCGAACACCACGATGGGCACGCTCACCAGCAGGCCGATGACCACCAGGTCGAAGGCGCCGTGCGCGGCACCGGCGACGCCCAGCACGTTGTCGACCCCCATGAGCGCGTCGGCCACCACGATGGTGCGCATCGCACCCCAGAAGGTCGTGGCCATCGGGCCGTGGTCGTCCTTGCCGCCGTCCTCGGCGATGAGGCGGTAGGCGATCCACAGCAGGCCCAGCCCGCCCAGCAGCATGAGGCCCGGGATCTGCAGCAGCCACACGACCCCGACGGTCATCGCCGAACGCACCACGATGGCGCCCACCGTGCCCCATACGATCGCCTTCTTCTGCAGGTTCGCGGGCAGGTTGCGGGCGGCCAGCGCGATGACGATCGCGTTGTCCCCGGCCAGCACCAGGTCGATGAGGATGATGGCCAGCAGCGCCGACCACCAGGCGGGAGTGAGAAATTCCATGCGAAGCTCCGAAACGAGACGAGATCGCCCGGCGGAACGGATCGCAGCACCTTCGTTGGAGGCGAACGGGGCTCGATCCAGGCCGCACGGGCCCGATCGAAGGTCTTGCTCGGCATGCAGTGGCTGGACTGCCGCCCGGCGCGCCGGAAGCTTGCGCTTCGTATTGACGGCTGGCCGATGGCTCCGCGCCCCGGGAGGGCGGCGGGCCGGGAGCTACTCCCCTTCGCGATCCGGATTAGAACACAGCTTCGCGGTTTTCGTTCCCTGCCGTCCGGCCTGCGCGCGCTGCCGGGCTATCATGCCCCTCCAGCAGTACCTCGTGGCCCAGCCATGGCCGGCATCCACATCACAGACCTAGAAGCCGCCATCAACTTCTGGCGCGGGCGCAAGCCCTCGCCGGACGGCGTCACGCTCGCTCCCGAGCTGCGCGCGCTGGCGCAGGTCTACGCGCTGATGGTGTTCCATCACGAGGACGAGGCCGACGAGCGCGGCTTCCCGGCCCCCGCCTACGCGGCGTGGAAGGCGTGGTACGACACGCAGGCCGACACGCCCTGCATCGCGATCTGTTCCACCTCGCAGGGCGACGCCCTGTGCAAGGGCTGCGGGCGCAGCTTCGACGAGGTGCAGCACTGGCCGGCGATGACGCCGGCGGAAAAGCGCCGGGTCTGGCGGCGCATCACCCTGCAGGCGAGCGCCTGGCGCTTCAACCGGTATGCGGAGCGCGCACCCGGCGCCGCCCCGCCGGCCGCGCCGGCGTCGCGGTCCTGATCGTGCGGCGCCTCACGCAAGCCCCCAACATCGCCATCGCCTCGCTGTGGGCGGACACGCTGCGCCACGCCGGCATCGAGGCCTCGGTGCAGCGGCAGTTCCTCTCCAGCGTGGCCGGCGAACTGCCGCCGGACCAGTGCCTGCCGGAGATCTGGGTGATGCACGACGAGCAGCTGGAGCCCGCGCGCGCGTTGCTGCGGCAGCTGCAGCACCTGCCGCAGCGCCGGTGGCGGTGCGCGTGCGGGGAGCTGGTGGAGGGCGGGTTCGAGTCGTGCTGGAATTGCGGGCGGCCGATGCCGTGAGCCCGCCGCCCGCTGGCTGTTGGCCGTTGGCCGTCGGCCGTTCGTAGGCTGGTGGTGGAGCGATAGCGAAACCCCAGCGCTGCGCTGCGCTCGCGCCATCGCTGGGGTTCCTTCGTCACCGCCAGCCTACGGGAGGGCGCTGCGGCTACTTCCAGCGCACCGGTTCGATGTCGACATGCCGGCTCGCATCCCCCAGCATCAGCACGCCCTCCTGGATCGTCGCCTGCAGCTGCATCGAGCGCTGCGCCAGCTTCTCGAGCGCCTGCGACGCCTCCGTCGGAACGCGCCACACCGAGAGGTTGGCCAGCCGCGTGAGCTTGGTCTCGATGCCCTTCCACCACACTTCGGCGGCGTGATGGAAGCAATACACCGCGACCTGGTCCGCCTGCCGGCACGCCTTGGCGAGCGCCACTTCGTCGGGCTGGCCGACCTCGATCCACAGGCGCGTGAGGCCCGTGAAATCGCGCAGCCAGACGTCGGGTTCGTCCGGGTCCGACAAGCCCTTGCCGAAAGCGAGCGTGCCGTCGCCGCCGCAGACCGTCTGCAGTTCGTGCGCATGGAAGGCCAGCGCGGCGAGCCGCACCATCATGCGTTCGTCGGTTTCGCTGGGATGGCGCGCCAGCGTGAGCGCGTGGTCGGCGTAGTAGCCGTGGTCGATGTCGGCCACGGCGACCTGCGCCTTGAAGATGGTGGATTTGATCGCCATGGGCCGCCGACGGGCCGCCCCTAGGCGGACCAGCCCCCTCGGGGGGCAGCGGCGGCACGCAGTGCGGAGCGTGGGGGCATCATGTCTCTAGACCCGGCGCGCGAGTTCGGCGGCTTTGCCGATGTAGGAGGCGGGCGTCATCGCCAGCAGGCGATCCTTCTCCGCCTGCGGGATGTCCAGCGAGCGGATCAGGCCATGCAGGTCCTCCGCCGTCACCGTCTTGCCGCGCGTGACTTCCTTGAGCTTCTCGTAGGCACCGTGCACGCCGTAGCGGCGCATCACCGTCTGGATCGGCTCGGCGAGCACTTCCCACGAGGCGTCGAGGTCCGCGCGCAGCGCTTCCTCGTTCAGTTCCAGCTTGGCCAGGCCGATGCCCAGTGCGTGGTAGGCGAGCGCCGCGTAGCCGAGGGCCACGCCCATGTTGCGCAGCACGGTGGAGTCCGTCAGGTCGCGCTGCCAGCGCGAAACCGGCAGCTTCTCCGCCAGGTGCTTCAGCAGGGCGTTCGCCAGCCCCAGGTTGCCCTCGGCGTTCTCGAAGTCGATCGGGTTGACCTTGTGCGGCATGGTGGACGAGCCGATCTCGCCCTCGCGCAGCTTCTGCTTGAAGTACCCGAGGCTCACGTAGCCCCAGACGTCGCGGCACCAGTCGACCAGGATGGTGTTGGCGCGCGCGACCGCGTCGAACAGTTCGGCCATGTAGTCGTGCGGCTCGATCTGGATGCTGTACGGCTGGAAGGTCAGGCCCAGGCCGAGCGGCTCGGCGGACTCCACCACCTTGCGGCTGAACGCCTCCCAGTCGAAATCGGGCCACGCCGCGAGGTGGGCGTTGTAGTTGCCGACCGCGCCGTTCATCTTCGCCAGCAGCTTGACGCCGGCGATCCGCTCGCGCGCCGCCACCAGCCGCACCACCACGTTGGCGACCTCCTTGCCCACCGTCGTGGGGCTGGCGGTCTGGCCGTGCGTGCGGCTCAACATGGGCACCTCGGCGTACTGGTGCGCCATCTCCCGCATCTTCGCGATCACGGCGTCCAGCCCGGGCAGCAGCACCTGCTCGCGCGCGCCCCGCAGCTGCAGCGCGTGGCTGGTGTTGTTGATGTCCTCGCTGGTGCAGGCGAAGTGCACGAATTCGCTGGCGGCGCGCAGTTCGGGCCGGGCCTCGAACTTCGACTTGATCCAGTATTCCACCGCCTTGACGTCGTGGTTGGTGGTCTTCTCGATCTCCTTGATCGCCGCGGCATCGGCCTCGGAGAAGTTCTTGACGAGGCCGAGGAGGTAGGTGCGCGCCCCGGGCGTGAGCGGCCGGAATTCGGCGAAGCCCGCATCGGACAGCGCGATGAACCAGCAGACTTCCACCTGCACGCGCTTGTGCATGTAGCCCTGCTCGCTCATCAGCGGACGCAGCGGCGCCAGCCGCGCGGCGTAGCGGCCGTCCAGCGGGGACAGCGCGGAAATCGTGGAGAGAGGCATCGCGCGATTCTAGGTGGCCGCCCGGTGGGGCATCGGAAAGGCGTGCTGTCGCAGGCCCACGACAGCGGTCCAAATCCATTCCCCTAGAATGAATCCGAACGTCTCCCCCCTCCAGAACCAGAACACGCCAGGCTCCTCCCATGAAGTTGATCGGTTCCACCACCAGCCCCTACGTGCGCAAGGTCCGCGTCGTGATGGCCGAGAAAAAGCTGGACTACCAGTTCGTGGAAGAGGACGTGTGGGCCGCGGACACGTCCATCATGCATTCCAACCCGCTGGGCAAGGTGCCCTGCCTGGTGATGGAAGGCGGCGAGGCCCTGTTCGATTCGCGCGTGATCGTGGAGTACCTGGACACGCTCTCGCCCGTGGGCAAGCTCATTCCCGCGGTGGGCCGCGAGCGCGCCGAGGTCAAGACCTGGGAAGCGCTGGCCGACGGCGTGCTGGACGCGCTGATCCTCGCGCGGCTCGAATCCCACTGGGCCGGCCGCGCCAAGGCGCAGCGCTGCCAGGCCTGGATCGACCGGCAGATCGGCAAGACGCACACCAGCCTCAAGGCCATGAGCCAGGGCCTGGGCGACAAGCCCTTCTGCGCCGGCATCTACCTGAGCCTGGCCGACATCGCGGTCGGCTGCGCGCTGGGCTACATCGACTTCCGCTTCCCGGAGATCGACTGGCGCACCACGTACCCCAACCTCGCCAAGCTGCAGGAAAAGCTCGCGCAGCGCGCCAGCTTCGCGGACACGCTGCCCGCCTGATTCCGGCCAGCCCCGGACGAGAAAAAGCCGCCCTCGGGCGGCTTTCTCGTCTCAATAAAAATGCTGCGAAGCGCCCCGAAACGAAGAGGGAGGGAGGGAGGAGGAGAAGAGTCGCCTCGGGATTGCATCCGCGACCAGCGGCCCGGACGTCTTCGCAGCAGCAAATCGGGTATTCCCTGCCCCTTGCCGATGGACCCGGTCGAGTGCCCGACGGTTCCGGTCGGATGCAATTCGTTGGTAAATATTTGTGAGTGGGGCGGCGTGCGCGCCACAGCCGGAGCGCGACCGCTCACTTGGCCGCCAGCTGCTGCTCCAGCGCCTTCAACAGCTGGGCATCGTCGGGGGTCGTGCGGCTGGCATAGTGCGCCACCACCTTGCCGTCGCGCCCGATCAGGTACTTGTGGAAATTCCAGGTCGGCGCCTTGCCGGTCTGCGCCGCGAGCTGGCGGAACAGCGGGTTCGCCTGAGCCCCCGCCACCGAGGTCTTGCCGAACATCGGGAACTTGACCCCGAAGGTGTTCTCGCAGAAGTCGGCGATCTCCTTGTTGCTGCTCTTTTCCTGGTTGAAGTCGTTGGACGGAAAGCCCAGCACGACCAGGCCGCGGTCGCGGTAGCGGGCGTACAGGTCCTCCAGCCCCTGGTACTGGGGCGTGTAGCCGCAATAGCTGGCCGTGTTCACCACCAGCAGCACCCGGCCGGCGTACTGGCACAGCGGCTGCGGCTTCTCGTCCTGCAGGCGGGGGAAGGTGTGCTGCAGCAGCGTCGGGCAGGCGGCGGTGGCCTGGGCGACGGCCGGCGCGGGCGCTGGGGCCGCGGCGGGTGCAGTGGCGGGCGCGGCGAAGGCCGAGACGGTCAGGGCGGCGGTCAGGACGGCCAGGCTCTTCATCGAATGCTCCCGGAAACGGACGGAGCGGGGATTTTCGTCCCACCGGGCCTTCCCGCCCGTCGGAAGGGGCATCGGAGTGCCCGACGGTAACCAAGGGAAAACCCCATGTCGTAAAATGAAGGGTTACTCCAAACCCCCAGGCCATGCTGTACCCCGAACTGTTCAAGCAACTCGAGTCCGTCCGCTGGGACATGGACAAGGACATTCCTTGGGACAAGTTCGACGCGTCGCTGCTGACGGAGGAACAGGCCCAGACCGTCAAGATGAACGCCATCACGGAGTGGGCCGCCCTGCCCGCCACCGAGATGTTCCTGCGCGACAACCGCGACGACAGCGACTTCTCCGCGTTCATGTCGATCTGGTTCTTCGAGGAGCAGAAGCACTCGCTGGTCCTCATGGAATACCTCAAGCGCTTCCGTCCGGACCTCGTGCCGACCGAGGAGGAACTGCACCAGGTCCGCTTCGAGTTCGACCCGGCCCCGGCGCTCGAGACGCTGATGCTGCACTTCTGCGGCGAGATCCGCCTGAACCACTGGTACCGGCGCGCCGCCGAATGGCACACCGAGCCGGTGATCAAGCACATCTACCAGACGCTCAGCCAGGACGAGGCGCGCCACGGCGGCGCCTACCTGCGCTACATGAAGCGCGCGATCCAGAACTTCGGCAACGAGGCCCGCGCCGCGTTCGCCAAGGTGGGCGTGCTGATGGCCAGTGCGCGCCGCACCGCACAGGCGCTCCATCCGACCAACCTGCACGTGAACAAGGCGCTGTTCCCGCGCGACACGATCCAGTCCCGCCTGCCCGATCCCGAGTGGCTGGAGCACTGGCTGGACAAGCAGATCGACTTCGATCCGGTGTGGGAGAACAAGGTCGTCGACCGCATCCTGCACAACCTGAGCCTGCTGATGGACCGCAGCTTCAAGAGCGTGCAGGAACTGAACCGCTACCGCAAGGAAGTCCAGGCCAGCCTGGGCACCGGCGCTGAAGGCGGGGCGCCGCAGGCGGTGTGAGCGAACCCGCGTTCCTTGACAAGATCGTTGCGCGCCGGGATGCCCCGGCGCGGCTCGCGGCCCTGCCGGGGCCGGTGGTCTTCACCAACGGCGTGTTCGACGTGCTGCACCGCGGCCACGTCACCTACCTCGCGCAGGCGCGCGCGCAGGGCGGCAGCCTGATGGTGGCGGTCAACACCGATGCCTCCGCCCGGCGCCTGGGCAAGGGCCCGGACCGGCCCCTGAACAACGAGCACGACCGCGCGATCGTGCTCGCCGCGCTGGAATCCGTGAGCCTCGTGACCTGGTTCGACGAGGACACCCCGGTGGAACTGCTGGCGGAGCTGAAGCCGCAGGTGTACGTGAAGGGCGGCGACTACGACATGCGCAAGCTGGCGGAGACGGCGCTGGTCGAAGGCTATGGCGGGCGGGCGCTCGCGATCCCGTTCGTCGACGGGTATTCGACGACGCAGCTCGTTCAGCGCATCAAGCAGGCCGGCTGACGCCGTCCTTTCCCGCGCGGGGGTGGCGGCCCTCGCGGTGCCGGATCCTCTTCACCTGCCGCCGCGCCCAGTGCTCCACGTCGTCCACCACCTCGAACACCACCGGCACCACCAGCAGGCTCAGGATCGTCGACGTGAACAGCCCCCCGATCACCGCGATCGACATCGGCGAGCGGAAGCTCGGGTCGGCGGCGCCCAGTCCGATGGCGATCGGCAGCATGCCGGCGCCCATCGCGATGGTGGTCATGATGATCGGCCGCGCGCGCTTGTGGCAGGCATCGAGCAGCGCGTCGAAGCGCGAGAGGCCGCGGTCGCGCCGCGCCACGATCGCGTACTCCACCAGCAGGATCGAGTTCTTGGTCGCGATCCCCATCAGCATGATCAGGCCGATCAGCGAGGGCATCGAGAAACTCTTCTGCGCCAGCAGCAGGCCGACGAAGGCGCCGCCCAGTGACAGCGGCAGCGCGCTCAGGATCGTCACCGGGTGCAGGAAGTCCTTGAACAGCAGCACCAGCACGATGTAGATGCACAGCACGCCGGTGAGCATCGCCAGCCCGAAGCTCGCGAACAGCTCGCCCATCATCTCGGCGTCGCCCACCTGCACCACCCGCACGCCGGGCGGCAGGTTCTTCACCGAGGGCAGCTGCTGCACGGCGGCGGCGACCTCGCCGAGCGGCTGCCCCGACAGCTCGATCTCGAAGTTGATGTTGCGCGAGCGGTCGTAGCGGTCGATCACCGCCGGCCCGCCGGAGAGCTCCAGCGTCGCCACCTGTCCCAGCATCACGGTGCCGCCGCGCGTGCTGGGCACCGACAGGCGTTCCAGCGTCTTCAGGTCGCGGCGCGCGTCCTCGCGCAGCTTCACCACGATGGGCACCTGGCGCTGCGCGAGGTTCAGCTTCGGCAGCGCCACGTCGTAGTCGCCGGCGGTGGCGATGCGCAGGGTGTCGCCGATCGACTGGCTGGTCACGCCCAGGTCGGCCGCCCGCGCGAAGTCCGGCCGCACCACGACCTCGGGGCGGATCAGGCTGGCGGTCGACGCGATCTGGCCGAGGCCGGGGATGGTGCGCAGGTCCTTCTCCACCGCCACGGCGGCCTCGCCCAGCGCCTTCGGGTCCTCGCCCGTGAGCACCAGGATGTACTTCTCCCCCGAGCCGCCCAGGCCCACCTTGCTGCGCACGCCCGGCAGGCGTTCCAGCGCGGTGCGGATCTGGTTCTCGATGCCCTGCTTGCGCGGCCGGTCGCCGCGCTCGTCGAGCAGGATGGTCAGCGTGGCCTTGCGCGCTTCCGCGGCGCCGATGTTGGCGAACGGGTCGCCGCCCGCGCTGCCGCCGCCGATGGTGGTGTAGACGCCCTTCACGTGCTTGACGGTCAGCACGGCGCGGCGCGCCTCCTCCGCCGCGTTCTTCGTCTGCTGCAGCGTCGAGCCGGGCGGCAGTTCCAGGTAGACCTGCGTCTGCGAGTTGTCGTCTGGCGGGATGAAGCCCGTGGGCAGCAGCGGGATCAGCGCCACCGAGCCGACGAAGAAGAGCGTGGCCAGCAGCATGGTCATGGCGCGGTGGGTCATGCTCCAGTTCACCGCGCGCAGGTACCAGCGCAGCCAGGCCGGGTCGCCGTGTTCCAGCTTCGAGGGCTTGAGCAGGTAGGCCGCCATCATCGGCGTGAGGATCCGCGCGACCACCAGCGACGCGAACACGGCCAGTGCCGCCGTCCACCCGAACTGCTTGAAGAACTTGCCGGCGATGCCGCTCATGAAGGCGGTGGGCAGGAACACCGCGATCAGCGTGAAGGTCGTGGCGATCACCGCCAGGCCGATCTCGTCGGCCGCTTCCATCGCCGCCTGGTAGGGCGTCTTGCCCATGCGCAGGTGGCGCACGATGTTCTCCACCTCCACGATCGCGTCGTCGACCAGGATGCCGATCACCAGCGACAGCGCCAGCAGCGTCACCACGTTGATCGTGAACCCCAGCAGGTGCATGCCGATGAAGGCCGGGATCACCGACATCGGCAGCGCCACGGCGGAGACGAAGGTGGCGCGCGCATCGCGCAGGAACAGCCACACCACCAGCACCGCCAGCGCCGCGCCCTCGTACAGCAGGTGCAGCGAGCCCTGGTACTCCTCTTCCACCGGCGTGACGAAGTCGAAGGCCTGCGTGAGCTGCAGGTCGGGCCGCTGCGCCTTGACCTGCTCCAGCGCCTGGCGCACCGCCGCGCCGACCTGCACCTCGCTCTCGCCGCGGCTGCGCGAGACCTCGAAACCCACCACAGGCTTGCCATCGAGCAGGGCGGCCGAGCGCGGCTCGGCGATGGTGTCGCTGACTTCCGCCACGTCCTGCAACTGCACCTTGCGCGTGCCGGCGATGGCGATCTCCATCAGCCCGATCTCGCGCGCCGTCTGCACGGTGGCCAGCGTGCGCACCGGCTGCTCGCCGCCGCCGACGTCGGTGCGGCCACCGGCGCTTTCCACCTGCACCTGGCGCAGCTGGCGGGAGATCTCCGCGGTGGTGAGGCCCAGGGATTCGAGCTTCAAGGGATCGATCGCCACCCGCACCTCGCGCGTGACGCCGCCCACGCGGTTGACCGCGCCGACCCCGGGCACGGCCAGCAATTTGCGCGACAGCTCGTTGTCCACGAACCAGGACAGGGCCTCTTCGTCCATGCTGCGCGAGGCGATGGTGAAGGCCAGCATCGGCTGGCTCGCCAGCTCCAGCTTGCTCACGATGGGGTCGCGCAGGTCCGAGGGCAGGTCGGAGCGCACGCGGGCGACAGCCGAACGCACGTCGTCCACCGCCTCCTGCACCGGCTTCTCGAGCCGGAATTCGACCGTGAGCGTCACCACGCCGTCCTGCACCTTGGTCATGATGTGCTTGAGGCCCTGGATGGTGGCGACGGCGTTCTCGATCTTGCGGGCGACGTCGGTCTCGAGCTGCTGGGGCGAGCCGCCCGGCAGCGAGGCCGTGACCATCACCGTCGGCAGGTCGATGTCGGGGAAGTTCTGCACCTTCATGGCCCGGAACGACAGCAGGCCGCCGAAGGTGAGCAGCACGAACAGCATCACCGCCGGGATGGGGTTGCGGATGGACCAGGCCGAGACATTCATGGCAGGTAGGTCCGGGTCAGCGGGTGGCGCTCGCCGCGGCGGACGCCGGGGCCGAGGAGGCGCCCACCGCTGCTGCCGGCGTGGCGCTGGCGGGCGCGTCGACCAGCCGCACCAGGTCGCCGTCGTTGAGGAAGCCGCCGCCGCTGGCCACCAGCTTCATGTCGGAGGTGACGCCGGAGAGCACCTGCACGCGGTCGCCCGCGATGCGGCCGATCTGCACCTTGACCTGGCTCACGCGGTTGTCGGGGTTGACGCGGAACACGTAGCTGAAGCCCTCGCGCACCACCACCGCGGGCTGCGGCACGGTGAGCGCCGGCGCCGCGCCGAGCTCGAAGTCGCCGCGCGCGAACATGCCGGCGCGCGCGCTGCCCGAGGCCGGGCCAGGCAGCGGGTTCACGTCCACGTAGACGATCGCCACGCGCGTTTGCGGATCGACCGTCGGGCCGATCATGCGCACCCGGCCTTCGAGCCGCGCGCCGCTGGTGGCGGTGATGATCGCGTGGGTGCCGGCGGTGATCCGGCCCAGCTCCGCCGAGGTCACTTCGGCGCGCCACTCGAGCCGGCCCTTGCGGATCAGGCGGAACAGCTCGGTGCCGTTGTTGACCACCGCACCGACCGTGGCCCCCCGCGCCGAGATCACGCCGTCGTCGGGCGCGCGGACGGCGGCCTGCGCCAGCCGCACCTGCTGCTGCTGCAGTTGCGCGCGGGCGGCGGCCACGCGCGCCTTGGCGGTCGCTTCGGCCGTGATGTACTGGTTGATCTGCGAAGCGCTCATGGCGCCGGTCTGAGAGAGCGTGCGGGCGCGCGCCGCATTGTTGGCGGCTTCCGCGGCGGCAGCTTCCGCTTCCGCCAGCGCCGCCTGGGCCTGCGCCGTTTCCGCGCTCAGCGTGCCGGCATCGAAGCGCGCCAGCACCTGGCCGCGGCGCACCCGGTCGCCGACGTTCACCAGCACTTCCGCGATGCGCAGGCCGCCGCCTTCGGCGCCGATGCTCGCTTCCTGCCAGGCGGCGAGGTTGCCGTTGGCGGCGAGCGTGACCGGCAGCATCGCCTGCTGCGGCATCACCGTGCTCACGGTCAGCGCCGGCTTGCCGGTCGCGGCCGTCTTCTTCGCGGCTTCTTCCTTGTTGCCGCAGGCGGCCAGCAGCATCGCCAGTGGCAGCAGCAAGATCGCGGTGGGCAGGGTGTGGAGTCTCACCGGTTGGGTTCCTCGTTGGTTTCGGTGCGGGCCGTGGTGTCGGGCGCGTGCCAGCCGCCACCGAGCGCGCGGTAGAGGGCGATCCAGGCCGAGACGCGGTCGCGCTGCAGCCCGACCAGCGTGGTCTCGGCCGCCAGCAGCACGCGGCGCTGGTCCTCCAGCTCGATCAGGCTGCCCAGGCCGCTGCGGTAGCGCGCCTCGGCGGCGGCGAAGGAGACGCGGTAGCCCTCCACCGCCGTGCGGGCATCGTCGCTGCGGTCGCGGGCGCTGCGCAGGTTGACCAGCGCTTCCTCGACCTCGCGCACGGCCTGGCGCACGCGGGCGCCGTACTGCAGCACGGCCTCCTCGTAGCGCGCCTGCGCCGCCTCGGTCTGCGCCTGGCGCCGGCCGGCGTCGAACACCGGCACGCTCACGGCCACCGGGCCGATCTGCCAGGTCTGCGCGCCGGTCGTCTGGCCCCCCGCGTGCAGCAGGCCGACGCCGATCTGGCCGGTGAGCGACAGGCGCGGATAGAGGTCCGCGCGGGCGGCGCCGACGTCGGCGCTCGCTGCCTCGACGTTGCGCCCGGCCACGTACACATCGGGGCGCTGCGCGAGCAGGGCGGCCGGCAGCGGCGGGATGGCACCGGCGGCGATGCCGCTCGGCTCGGTCCAGCCGAGGGCCAGCCGCTGGCGCAGTTCGCCTTCGGCCAGGCCCGTCAGCGCGACCAGCCCCTTGGTGGTGAGGTCGCACTGCGCCTGCTGCTGCGTCGCGCGGGCCGCGGCCTCGGCCGCGCTGGCGCGGGCCTGCGCGGCGACGGCTGGTGCCGTGAAGCCCGCATCGGCGCTCAGGCCCGTGAGCCGTGCCGTTTCCGCGCGCGAGCGGGCGTCGTTGAGCGCCACCGCGAGCTGGCGCTCGCAGATGCGCAGGTCCACATAGGTCGTCGCCGTTTCGGCCGCCACCGCGACGCGCGCATCGTGCCAGCCGGCCTGGGCGCCGCGCAGCCGTGCCGCCGCCGCATCGGCCTGCGACCGGCGGCCGCCGAACACGTCGACCTCCCAGGAGCTCTGCAGGTTCGCCTGCGAGATGGTCGACAGCGGGATGCCGGTCTGCGCATTGCCGCGCGTGACGGACACGCTGGCGTCCACCGAGGGCAGCAGCGCCGATTGGGCCGCGATGCGCGTGGCCCGCGCCTCCGCGATCCGCGTGCCCGCGGTGGCCACGGTCGGGCTCACCGTCTGCGCGGCCTCGACCAGGTCGACCAGCAGCGGGTCGCCGAACTGCGTCCACCACTGCGTGAGGTCGGAGACGTTGCCGCCATGCGGCAGCGGAGCGTGCCAGCGCGAAGGCTCGGGGGCCTCGACGGCAGCGGGGGGACGGGGTAACGCGCAGCCAGCCAGCGTGAACAACAGCAGCAAGCCGGCCGCCGCGAGGGGGCGCGAGTGGGTCATGCCTGGATGTGCGAAGAGCCCGCCAGACTACCACCGGCCCGCACTGCCGGGTTGGCTGCCACGTCTATACCCCAAGAGTCAAACTTCCGGACGCAGAGGACGCAAAGGGTACGCAGAGGACGCAAAAGAAGTCATCTTGAATTGGATGTTCCTTTGCGTCCTCTGCGTACCCTCCGCGTCCTCTGCGTCCGGCTGTCCGCTTTCAAACAAACACGTGCTGCCACAGCGCCAGGATTGCGTCCCGCTCGCCCGCCAGCAGGTCCTGCGGCACCTGGGTCGATTCCTCGTTCAGGCGGGCGTGGTGCTGGTGGCGGCGCAGTTCGCGGTACGCCGCCGCCGCCCGCTTGCCGACGCCGGCGGGCAGCAGCCCGGCGGCCTCGGCGCGCTGCAGCAGTGCGATGTTGCCCAGGTTGGGGATCAGCTCCGGGTGCCTGGCCGACTGCGACAGCACGAGGAACTGCACCGCGAACTCCGCGTCGACCATCCCGCCGGGGCTGTGCTTGAGGTCGAAGCGGCCCGCGCGCACCGGGTGGGCGCTGCGCACCCGCTCGCGCATGACCACGATCTCGCGCTCGAGCGCCTCGACGTCGCGCGGCGCCGTGATCACCGCCTGCCGCACGGCGTCGAACTTCGGCCGCAAGGCTTCGAGGCCGGTGACGAAGCGCGCCCGCGTCATCGCCTGGTGTTCCCAGGTCCATGCCGTGTTGCTGCCGCGGCGCTGCTGGTAGTCGTCGTAGGACTGGAAGGTCGTGATCAGCAGGCCGGAGTTGCCGTTGGGCCGCAGCGCCGTGTCGATCTCGAACAGGTCGCCCTCGGCCGTCTTGGTGGACAGCCAGATGATGATCTTGCGCACGAAGGCGGCGTAGGCCTCCGGCGCGCGCTCGTCCTCGTCTTCGTAGACGAACACGATGTCGAGGTCGCTGCCGTAGCCCAGCTCCTTGCCGCCGAGCTTGCCGTAGCCCAGGATGGCGAACTGGGGCGTCTCGCGGTGGCGCTGGCGCAGGCGCTCCCAGCACCAGCGCGCCGTGATGCACAGCGTGGCGTCGGCCAGCGCGCTCAGTTCGTCCGCCACCTGTTCGACCGTCAGCGCCCCTTCCACGTCGCGGGCCAGCGTGCGGAACAGCTCCGCATGGTGGGCCCGCCGCAGCAGGTTCAGGAGCATCTCGTCGTCGTCCTCGCCGGTGATCATCACCGAGCGCTTGCGGTGCTCCAGTTCGCGCTCGTAGTCCTGCGCGCTGAAGCGTTCCTTGAGCAGGCCGTCGCTGGCGAGTTCGTCGATCACGCCCGGGTGCTGGATCAGGTAGCGGGCCGGCCAGCGCGCCGCGCCCAGCAGGCGCAGCAGCCGCTCGTGCACGCCGGGGCGCTCCCACACCAGCGCGAGGTAGCTCTCGCGGCGCAGCAGCGGCTCGATCCAGTCGACCATGCGCAGCGCAGCTTCCTCCGTCACGCGGCCTTCCTGCAGCCATTGGGCCGTGCGCGCGATCAGGCGCGACAGGCGGATGCGCGCGTCGTCGCGCAAGGCCATCACGCGCGGATGGCCGCACCAGCCGTGGATGCGCTGCTGCAGTTGCGCCGGCAACTGTTCCAGCAGCTCGTTCAGGTCCGGCGGCGGCTTGCTGCCCTTGGGACCGGCGCAGCTCTTGCACTCCTGCTGGCCGCCGAGCAGCTTGTCGAATTCCTCGGCGACCAGCTCGCGGTGGCCGTCCAGTTCGTGCAGGAAGGGGCAGCAGTCCGCGTAGCCCATCGTGTGCGCGATCCAGGCCAGGTCGCCGTCCTCATCCTCGTTGCGGCAGCCCATGGGCAGCACGTGCGTCTGCTGGTCGTCGAGGTACTGGATGCGGTGCTCGACGCGGCGCAGGAAGATATAGGCGCTGGCGAGCGCCCCGGCGGCGGCGTCGGACATCAGGCCGGCCGTGGCCAGCCGCTCCAGTGCCTGCAGGGTGGGGCGCGTGCGCAGCTCGGGATACTGGCCGCCGCGCACCACCTGCAGCAGCTGCACGATGAACTCGATCTCGCGGATGCCGCCGCGCGACAGCTTGACGTCGTTGGCGCGCTCGGGCCGGCCGGCCGCGCGCTTGGCCGCGTGCTCGCGGATCTGGCGGTGCAGCGAGCGCAGGGAGTCGAAGACGGCGTAATCGAGGTAGCGGCGGAACACGAAAGGCAGCACCGCACCGCGCAACTGCTGCGCGCCGCCGTCCTCGATGCAGCTGCGGGGGGCGACGATGCGGCTCTTCAGCCAGGCGAAGCGCTCCCACTCCCGGCCCTGGACCTGGAAGTAGTCTTCCAGCGCGCCGAGCGACACCGCCTGCGGGCCCGAGTTGCCGTTCGGCCGCAGCATCAGGTCGACCCGGAACACGAAGCCGTGCTCCGTCACGTCGCCGATCAGCCCGTAGATGGACTTCACCAGCTTGGCGAAGTACTCGTGGTTGCTGATGCGGTTGCGCCCGTCGCTGTTGCCGGCCGTCTCGCCGTCTTCCTCGTAGACGTACACGAGGTCGATGTCGCTGGAGACATTCAGCTCGCGCGCGCCCAGCTTGCCCATGCCCACGATCCACAGCTGCGAGCGCTGGCCGTCGGCCTTGACCGGGGCGCCGTACACCTCGTCGAGCTCCGCGCAGGCGTGGCGGCAGGCGGTGTCGAGCGCGAACTCCGCGAGTTCGGTGACGGCCAGCGTGATCGTCGCGAGCGGCGCCTGGCGGTCGCAATCGAGCACCACCAGCCGTTCCATCACCAGCTGGCGCAGCACGCGCAGCGCCGCAGGCACGTCGAAGCCGCGCGCACGTAAAGCCTCGTAAGCGACGGTGATCGTCGCGTGCGAGGGCGCACCGGTGGGCAACAATCCCAGTTCCCCCGCATAGCGGCGGCGCAGGCGCTGCACGAACCGGGATTCGCCGGAGAGAGGAACCAGTGCACTGCCGCCGCTGTCCCGGGCGGTGGGCGCGGCCCCGTTGTCCGGTGCGGTGCCGCCGATGCCAGAACCCGGCGCGTCGCCGAGGGTCATAATTCCCGCCACTCCCAAGTCTTCATGAATGCGACGCCGCCGAATCCCTCACGGGCGCTGAGGTTGTTTGCCGCAGCGATCAAGTGGTCCCTGTGGCTGCTGCTCGCGGCATCGCTGTTGCTCACGGTCGCCTGGGGTGCGCTGCATGGATTCATTGTGCCGCGTATCGGCGAACTGCGCCCGGCACTGGAAATCCGGGCCAGCAAGGTGCTGGGGATCCCGGTGCGCATCGGCAACATCAGCGCCCGCACCGAGGGCCTGGTGCCCTCGTTCACGCTGGAGAACGTGGTGCTGCTGGACCCGCAGGGCCGCGAGGCGCTGCGGCTGCCGCTGGTGATGGCCGCCTTGTCCCCGCGATCCCTGTGGAATCTCGGTTTCGAGCAGCTCTATATCGACCGGCCGACGCTGGCGATCCGGCGCGCGGCCGACGGCCGCATCTTCATCGCCGGCCTCGACGTCTCCCGCGGCAGCGACAACGAAGGGCGGGCGGCCGACTGGTTCTTCAGCCAGCGGGAATTCATCATCCAGGGCGGCACCCTGGAATGGACGGACGAACTGCGCGGCGCCCCGACCCTGGCGCTCGCGAACGTCGAATTCGTCACGCGCGCGCAGGCTCGGCGCCACCTGCTGCGGCTGGATGCGACGCCGCCGGCGGACTGGGGCGAGCGCTTCACGCTCACGGGCATCTTCCGCCAGCCGCTGCTGTCCGCCCATGCCGGCCGCTGGCAGCTGTGGACGGGCGAGGTGCACGCCCAGTTCGGCACCGTCGATCTTTCGCAGCTGCGCCGGCACGCCGACCTGGGCTTCGACATCGCGCAGGGGCGCGGGCGGCTGCGGGCCTGGGCCGACGTGGACCGGGGCGAGTTCGTGGGCGGCACGGCGGACGTGGTGCTGACCGGGGTGCGGGCGACGCTCGGGCCGGAACTGGACCCGCTGGTGCTGCAGTCCGTGTCCGGGCGCCTCGGCGGCAAGCGCACGGCCACCGGCTTCGAGTTCCAGACCCAGAACCTGCAGTTCCTCACCGAGGACGGCCAGGCCTGGCCCGGCGGCAACGTGGCCCTGAGCTGGAGCGGCGCCGAAGGCCAGGCTCCCGCTCACGGGGAGCTGCGGGCCGACCGGCTGGACCTGCATGCGCTCAGCCACATCGCCACCCGCCTGCCGCTCGGCGTGCCGACGCGCGCGGCGCTGCAGGCCTATGCCCCGCAGGGCCTCGTGGAGACACTGCAGGCCCGCTGGCAGGGGCCGCTCGACGCATTGCAGAAATACGAGGCCCGCGGCCGCGCGACCGGCCTGCAGACGGCGGCGCAGCCGCAGGCGGACGGCCATGCCGGCATCCCGGGCCTGCGCGGGGCCTCCCTCGACTTCGACCTGAACCAGGGCGGCGGCAAGGCGCGGCTGGCGATCGCGCAGGGGACGCTGGACTTCCCCGGGGTCTTCGACGAGCCGGTGATTCCCGTGGCGAGCCTGGGCGCCGACCTGCAGTGGCAGGTGCAGGGCGAGCAGCTCTCGCTGAACGTCGGCAACCTGAAGTTCGCCAACGCCGACGCGGAAGGCGAGGCGCAGGCGAGCTGGCGCACCTCCGATCCGAAATCGGGCGCGCCGCGCTTCCCGGGCGTGCTGGACCTGCAGGGCAGCCTGAGCCGGGCCGACGGCTCGCGCGTGTGGCGCTACCTGCCGCTGGCCGTGCCGGCGAAGGCGCGCTCTTACGTGCAGGAGTCGGTGGTGAGCGGCGCGGCGACGGGAACGAAGTTCCGCGTCAAGGGCGAGCTGCGCCAGTTCCCGTTCCCCGACAACCGCGGCGGCGAGTTCCTGGTCACCACGCAGGTCAAGGACGTCGTGTTCGCGTACGTGCCGCCCGGCATCAACCAGGGCCCCGGCAACTGGCCCGCGTTCACGGGCCTCGGGGGCGAGCTGGTGTTCCAGGGCAACGGCATGCAGGTGAAGGACGCGGCCGGCCGGGTGCACGGGCGGCCGCTGCTGCAGATCCGGGCCGATGCGCAGATCCCCGACTTCCATCATCCGCAGGTGAACGTGCTGGGGCGCATCGAAGGGCCGGTCAGCGAATCGCTCGCGGTGGTGAACACCTCGCCGGTGGCCGCCATGACCAGCCAGGCGCTCGCCCGCACCACGGGCAGCGGCAATGCCGACGTCCAGCTGCGCCTGGCGCTGCTGCTGCGCGATCTGGCGCGCTCGCAGGTGCAAGGCACCGTGACGCTGGTGAACAACGACGTGCAGATGACGCCCGACAGCCCGCTGCTGGCGCGGGCCCGCGGCGCCGTGCTGTTCTCGGACAAGGGATTCCAGCTTGCCGGCGTGCAGGCGCGCGCGCTCGGCGGCGACGTGCGGCTGGAGGGCGGCTCGCGCCCGGGCGGCAACGGCGAGCCGCCGGTCGTGCAGTTGCGCGGCCAGGGCACGGCGACGGCCGAAGGCCTGCGGCAGGCCCGCGAGCTGGGCTTCGTCTCCCGGCTGGCGCGCGACTTCAGCGGCTCCACCAACTACAACCTGGCCCTCACGTTCCGGCGCGGGCCGCCGGAAGTGCAGGTCACGAGCAACCTCCAGGGCCTGGCCGTGAACCTGCCGCCGCCGCTGAACAAGGCGGCCGAGAGCCTGCTGCCGCTGCGCTACGAGACGGCGCTCACGCGCGAAGCGCTCGCGCCGCAGGCGAAGCTGCAGGAGCTGCTCTCGGTGGACCTCGGCCGCGTCGGCGCGGTCAGCTTCGTGCGCGACCTGTCCGGCGCCGAACCCCACGTGGTGCGCGGCGCGATCGCGATCGGCCTCGCGCCGGGCGAGGGCGTGGTGCTGCCCGACGAGGGCGTGACGGCCAACGTGCAGCTGGGCCAGTTCAACATCGATGCCTGGGAGGACGCCCTCGCGCGCGTGTCCGGCCCCGAGGCGGCTGCGGCCCCTGCGGCCCCTGCGGCCCCCGCCCCCGCGCCAGCTGCTGCCGCTGCCGCTGCCGCACCGGCCCCGGCCAAGGACCTCGGCGCCAGCCAGTCCTACCTGCCCACCGTGATCGCGCTGCGGGCGAAGGAACTCAGCGCCGAGGGCCGCACGCTGCACAACGTGGTGGTCGGCGGCTCGCGCGACGGCCGGGTCTGGCGCGCCAACATCGAGGCCGACGAACTCAATGGCTACGTCGAATACCGGCAGCCGCAGAGCACCGGCGCCGGCCGCGTGTATGCGCGCCTCGCCCGCCTGAACATGGCCGCGTCCGCCGCCACCGACGTGGAGGATCTGCTGGACCAGCAAAGCGCGATCCCCGCGCTGGACGTGATCGTCGACGAGTTCGAACTGAAGGGCCGCCGCCTCGGCCGGCTGGAGATCGATGCGGTCAACCGCGGCGCCGGCACGGTGGCACGCGAGGGCGGCATCCGCGAGTGGCGCCTGAACAAGCTGAGCCTCACGATGCCGGAAGGGGCGTTCACGGCGTCGGGCAACTGGGCGGCCCTGGGCGCGCAGGCGGTCGCGCCCGGCGCGCCGCGCCAGGCCACCAGCCGTGCGGAGCGCCGCCGCACCTCGATGAAGTTCCGCCTCGACATCGCCGATGCCGGCGGGCTGCTGGCGCGGGTGGGCATGAAGGACGTCCTGCGCCGCGGCCGCGGGGCGATGGAAGGCAACGTGTCCTGGATCGGTTCGCCGCTCGCCTTCGACTACCCGAGCATGACCGGCACCTTCAACGTGCAGGTGGAGAACGGCCAGTTCCTCAAGGCCGATCCGGGCCTCGCCAAGCTGCTGGGCGTGCTGAGCCTGCAGTCGCTGCCACGCCGGCTGGCGCTGGACTTCCGCGACGTCTTCAGCGAGGGCTTCTCCTTCGACTTCGTGCGCGGCGACATCACCATCGAGCACGGCATCGCCGCCACCAACAACCTGCAGATGAAGGGCGTCAACGCCGCGGTGCTGATGGAAGGCAAGGCCGACCTCGCCCGCGAGACCCAGGACCTGAAGGTGGTGGTGGTGCCGGAGATCAACGCCGGCACGGCCTCGCTGGTGGCCACCGTGATCAACCCGGCGCTCGGGCTCGGCTCCTTCCTGGCCCAGATGTTCCTGCGCCAGCCGCTGATCCGCGCCGCCACGCAGGAATTCCACGTCGACGGCACCTGGACCGATCCGCGCGTCACGCGGGTGGCCCGCACCGTCACGCCCGAGACCACCGGCGCCGCCGGCGCACCCGCCGAACCCGCCACCCGCTGAAGGGGGAACCCGCCATGAAGATCGCCGCCCTCCAGACCGTCTCCGGCGCGAATGTCGCCGCCAACCTCGATGCCGCCCACGGCCTGCTGGCGCAGGCGGCGGCGGCCGGCGCCGAACTCGCGATCCTGCCCGAGTACTTCTGCCTCATGGGCCAGCGCGACGCCGACAAGCTCGGCGTGCGCGAGCCGTTCGGCGAGGGCGCCGTGCAGTCCTTCCTGGGCACCACCGCCCGCGAGCTGGGGATGTGGATCGTCGGCGGCACGCTGCCGCTGGTGGCGGATTCGGCGCAGCACGTGCGCAACACCAGCCTCGCGTTCTCGCCGCAGGGCGAGTGCGTGGCGCGCTACGACAAGATCCACCTGTTCCGCTACGACAACGGCCGCGGCGAGCAGTACGACGAGTCGCGCGTGATCGAGGCCGGGCGCACGCCCCAGTCCTTTACCCTGCCCTCGCGCGACGGGCATGCGTGGCGCGTCGGGATGTCGGTCTGCTACGACCTGCGCTTCCCGGAGCTGTATCGCGCCCTGGTCGCCGACCTGCTGCTGGTGCCCAGCGCCTTCACCTACGGCACCGGCCAGGCCCACTGGGAGCTGCTGCTGCGCGCCCGCGCGGTCGAGAACCTCGCCTATGTCGCGGCGCCGGCGCAGGGCGGCCGGCACGACAACGGCCGGCGCACCTGGGGCCACTCGATGGTGGTCGATCCCTGGGGCGTGGTGCTGGCGCAGCGCGAGGAGGAAGGCGCCGGGGTCGTCGTCGCCGAGATCGCGCACGAGCGCCTGCAGCAGGTGCGCGGCCAGCTGCCGGCCCTGCAGCACCGGGTGTTGTGAGCTGCAACTGGGTGTCGTGACGTCGCATTTCGTCCCCGGCATTTCCGCGATCCGCCTGTCGACCCTCAGGCGCTGGTCGCTGTGGGTGCTGCTGGGCGTGCTGGTCGTCGCACTGCTCGTCACGCTGGTGTACCTGGCCGCGCGCTACGAAGCGAGCGTGGCGCAAGGGAATGTCGAACGCGACGTGGCCGATGCGCTGAGCGACATCCGCTCCGCGCTCACGCGCAACGTGCAGGAACTGCAGGCTCTGCAAAGCGGCCAGCCCACGCGCGAGCAGTGGCGCAGCGAAGCCGACCGGCTGCTGCGCGGCCACCGCGAATGGGTGCGCATCGAATGGCGCGGCCCGAAGCTGGAACTGCTCAATGGCGCCGACACGCCCTACCGCACGCCGGTGTTCGGCCGCTTCGGCCGCGAGAACTCGCTGCCGGAAGTGCAGCAGGCCTGCGCCGCCGCCACCCGCATCAGCAGCCACGCCTACGCGCGCAGCCACTTCGTGCCGCAGGCGGACGGCTTCGGCCTGGAGCTGATGGAGCTGTGCCTGCCGCACGTGGAGGCCGGGCGCCTGATCGGGTTCGTGGTGGCGACCTATTCGCTGGTCGACCTGCTGGCCACGCAGATCGGGCCGCAGATGGGCAAGAGCCAGGAGATCTCCTTCACCGAAGCGGACGGCACGCGGCTGGCGATGCACGGCCTGGCGCGCCGCGGCCGGCGCGTGTTCTCGGCGCAGCAGATCCTGGACCTGCCGGGCAACACGATGGTGCTGCGCATGGACAGCTGGCGCCGCTCCGAACCCGACCTGTTCCCCAACGTGCTGACGGCGCTGGTCACCGTGATGTCGATCGCGCTGGTCACGGTGCTGTTCATGCTGGGGCACGACACGCGCCGGCGCCTGCGGGTGGAGCAGGACCTGGCCGATGCGCTCGCCTTCCGCAAGGCGATGGAGGATTCGCTGGTCACCGGCCTGCGGGCGCGCGACCTGCAGGGCCGCACCACCTACGTCAATCCCGCCTTCTGCCAGATGGTGGGCTTCTCGCCCGAGGAGATCATGGGCAAGGGCGTGCCCGCGCCGTACTGGCCGCCGGAACGCGCCGAGGAATACCGCAAGCGCCAGGAGGTGCGGCTGGCCGGTCGCAACATCCCGCCGCGCGAGGGCTACGAGTCGATGTTCATGCGCAAGGACGGCACGCGCTTCCCGGTGCTGGTGATCGAGGCGCCGCTGATCAACGCGCAGGGCCTGCAGACCGGCTGGATGAGCGCAGTGCTGGACATCAGCGAGCAGCGCCGCGTCGAGGAGCTGTCGCGTGCCAGCCAGGAACGCCTGCAGGCCACCGCGCGGCTGGCGACCGTCGGCGAGATGGCCTCGCTCCTGAGCCACGAGCTGAACCAGCCGCTGGCGGCGATCGCCAGCTACGCCAACGGTTCGATGAACCTGCTGCAGCAGGACGGCGCGCCTGCCACCGACATGCTGCAGGTGGCCATGGCCCGCATCGCGGAACAGGCCGACCGCGCCGGCCGGGTGATCAAGAGCGTGCACGACTTCGTGCGCCGGCGCGTGCAGGCGCGCGAGGCGGTGGCGCCGCGCGCACTGGTCGACGCCGTCCTGCCGCTGGTGAACCTGCAGGCGCACAAGCTCGGCGTGCGCGTCGACATCCACGTGCCGGACGGCCTGCCGCGCGTGCTGTGCGACCGCACGATGGTCGAACAGGTGCTGCTCAACCTGGCGCGCAACGCCATGCAGGCGATGGACGAGGCCCGCGTGCCCGACCCGGAACTGGTGCTGCAGGTGCGCGCGACGCCGGCGACGGAAGCCGGCAAGCGCTGGCTGGAATTTTCCGTGGCCGACTGCGGACCCGGCATCGCGGAGGAGGTGAAGAAGCAGCTGTTCACGCCCTTCTTCACCACCAAGGCGGAGGGCATGGGCCTGGGCCTGAGCCTGTGCCGCACGGTGGTCGAACAGCACGGCGGGTATCTCCTGTTCGAGCCCAACCATCCGCAGGGTACGATCTTCCGCTTCACCCTGCCCGCCGAAGCCACACCCGCCTGACCATGCAGCCTGCCGCCGATGCCACCGTCTTCATCGTCGACGACGACGTCGGCGTGCGCGATGCGCTGGCCTGGCTGTTGCGCTCGCGCCGGCTGCTGTCGTCCACCTTCGGCAGCGCCGAGGAGTTCGAGGCCATGCTGCTGGGCGGCTTCCAGCCCGCGCAACCCTGCTGCCTGCTGCTGGACGTGCGGATGCCGGGCATGAGCGGCCTGGCCCTGTTCGAGCAGCTGGTCGAGCGCGGGCTGCAGCAGGTGATGCCGGTGATCTTCCTGACCGGGCATGCGGACGTGCCGACGGCGGTGGACATGGTCAAGCGCGGCGCCTTCGACTTCTGCGAGAAGCCGTTCTCCGACAACGCGCTGGTGGACCGCATCGAGGAAGCGCTGCGCCGCTCGGCCGAGGTGCAGGCCTCGCAGCGCGAGAAGGGGGTGCTGCAGCACCGGCTGGCGGAACTCACCGAGCGCGAGCGCGACGTGATGCGCCTGGTGGCCAGGGGCCTGCCCAACAAGCTGATCGCCGACCAGCTCGCCATCAGCGTGCGCACGGTGGAAGTGCACCGCGCACGCGTCTTCGACAAGATGGAAGTGAAATCGGCGGTGGAGCTGGCGAACCTGCTGCGGGATCTTTGAAGTCGAATACGGACTTCCGGACGCAGAGGACGCAAAGGGTACGCAGAGGACGCAAAAGGACTACCTCTTAGAGGATGTTTTTTGCGTCCTCTGCGTACCCTTTGCGCCCTCTGCGTCCGGCTGTTGAATCACGCTCATGACGAGCCACTGTCGTCATCCCTCGGCGGTTCGCCGCCCTTGCGGCCGGAGAACATGGTCCACCACACGATGGCCACAAGCAGCACCAGCGCGACGAGCGCTTCCAGCAGAATCAGCAGCATGTTCCGGGTCCTGACAACTGGCTGCATTCTAGGAATGCTGGCCGCCTGCACTTCCGTGCCGCTGCCGCCGATGCGCCCGCTGCCGCCTGCCGCTCCCGCGCCTGCGCCCGCGGCTGCGCCTGCCACGGGCGCGCCGGTCGCGCCCGAGGACGGCACGCTGCCGCCGGCGCTCGTGCGCGGCAAGGCACGGTGGCAGCCGGTGCGCTGGTCCGAGCTGCCCGGCTTCGGCGAGGACGCGCTGCACGAAGCCTGGAACGCCTGGATCCGCAGTTGCGAGCGGCCCTCGGCGCCCCATGCCGCGCTCTGCCCCGAGGTGCGCCGGCTGTCCATCGCCACGGCGGAAGAACAGCGCGCCTGGATGCAGCAGCGGCTGCAGCCGTACCGCATCGAACCGCTGCAGCCCGCCGAGCCGCTGCTCACCGGCTACTACGAGCCGATGCTGGATGCCGCGCGGGTGCCGGGCGGGGCACAGCAGGTGCCGCTGTACAGCCTGCCGGCCGACCTGGCCGCGCGGCGGACCTGGTACACGCGCCAGGAGATCGACACCCTGCCGCAGGCGCGCGCCGCCTTGCGCGGCCGCGAGATCGCGTACCTGGCCGATCCGCTCGATGCGCTGGCGCTGCAGATCCAGGGTTCCGGGCGCCTGCGCGTCACGGAGGCGGACGGGCGCGTCAGCGTCGTGCGGCTCGCTTATGCGGGCAGCAACGAGCAGCCCTATCGCAGCGTGGGCGCCTGGCTGCTGCAGCAGGGTGCCGTGCGCGATGCTTCCTGGCCCGGCATCAAGGCCTGGGCGCGGGCCAATCCGCAGCGCCTGCAGGAGCTGCTGTGGAGCAATCCGCGGGTGGTGTTCTTCCGCGAGGAACCGCTGTCGGATTTCGACGCCGGCTTCGGCCCGCGCGGCGCGCAGGGCGTGCCGCTGACGCCGGGCCGCTCGATCGCGGTGGAGAAGGACAGCGTTCCGTACGGCACGCCGATGTGGCTGTCCTCCCCGGGGCCGCTGTTGCCGCTAAACCGCCTCGTCTTCGCGCAGGACACGGGCAGCGCGATCGTCGGCGCCCTGCGCGCGGACTACTTCACCGGCTGGGGCGCCGAGGCCGGCGAATTGGCGGGGCGGTTGAAGCAGCCGCTGGCGCTGTGGGTGCTCTGGCCCCGTTGACCCCATGTGGTCGCCGGACCACGGTCCGGTCGCCGCCGGGCAGCGCCGACCGGGGAACCGTGGAACATTCCCGGGCCCCCTGATCCAGCCCATGTGCGGCGAGGCCCGGTGGATACACTGTTCGACGGAGGTCACTCGATGCTGGCGGATAGCCACAGATTCCTGCGCAATTTCATCCGCAATCCCCACGCCACGGGGGCCGTGGCACCCGCCACGCATGCCCTGTCGCGCAGCGTTGCGGCAGCAGCCCAGGAGGTTTACGCGCGGCATCGTGCCGCGGACGACGGCCGGCTGCAGGTGCTGGAGCTGGGCGCGGGGACCGGCGCGCTCACGCATGGCATCACGCGCCTCCAGCCTGTGCTGGTGGAGCGTGACATGGGCTGGGCGCGCCTGCTGCGGCATCGTTTCCCGACGCTGGAAGTGCGCGAGCAATGCGCTTCCGAGGCGCTGGGCCAACTGGAGGCGCCCGCCGGCATCGTCTCGTCGATCCCGCTCCTGAACAATCCGCAATCCAGCGACCTCAAGCGCCTGATCGCCGACCGCTATGCCGCCGGCCTGATCCGCTTCTTCGTCCTCTACACCTACGGGTGGAAGGATCCGCTGGCCGGCAGCGGTTTCCGCACGGCGCGGCGCGCCAGTTTCGTCGCCCGCAGTTTCCCTCCCGCGCACGTCTGGCTGTACGAATGACGGCGGCGGCGGGGATCGGGTGGCGCCGGCCGACGGGCCGCGAGCTGTTCGTGGGAGCGGCGGTCCTCGCGCTGCTGGCGTGGCTGCTCGCGCCGCGTTTCGGGCCGTTGATGGCGTCGCCCCTGGGCCTCGGCTTCGCGCTGGCCCTGGCAGGCTACCTGCTGCGCCGAAACGTGTGGGACGCAGCGCTTCTCGCCCTGCCGATCGCCGCCGGCGACGGTGTGGAACTCTGGCTCGGTCCCTTGCTCATGACGACCACCAGCGCCAGCGTGTTCGCCGCGACCCGGCGGCCCCGCTTCGCCGCGGCCGCCGGCGTCGTCCTGCTGGCCCTGCTCACGATCGGCATCCGCTTCAAGGAGCGCTTCGCGGGCGCGGTGCTGACGTGGCAGGACCTGAGATTCTTCTTCCTGCAGTTCGGCGACAACGTCGGCGTCATTGCCAGCCAGCCGACGCTGCTGGTCTATTGCGCGGCCGTCCTGGCAGGCCTGGCCGCGCTCGGCTGGTTCTGCTGGCGCCTGGACCGCGCGGCGGCCCGCGCCTCGGGTCCGGGGGGCCAGATCGCCGCGGTGCTGGTGGCCTTGCTGCTGGCGGGCTGGGGCTTCCATCTCCTGCGCGGCGAAATCGAAGCGCTGGGCCGGTACGACGCCTGGGTCCTGGGCGGCCTGGGAAACTACGAACGGCCCCTCTCGGGCTTCCTCGCGACGGCGGCCCGAGCGCCCCGCTGGATGCCACCGTCCGTCGACACGGCGACCTTCCGCCAGCAAGTGCAGCGGCAGATGGCCGCCGCGCCCGGTGCGGCCGAACCGGCCGACATCGTGCTGTTCCTGCAGGAGAGCCAGTTCAACCCGGCGACCATCGACGGCTGTCCGCCCGCGCTGTGCCGGCTCGACGTGTTCCAGCCTCGCGGCGACACCGTGTCGCAGGGACCACTGCAGGTCAACGTCTTCGGCGGCGGCACCTGGCTGTCGGAGTTCGCGCTCGCCAGCGGCGTGCCGCACACGACCTTCGGGCCGGCGGGCGACTTCGCGCCGTTCACCGTGGCCCCCGGCATGCACCGTTCCTTCGCCCGTTCCCTGAAGGCGGCCGGTTACCGCACGGTGGCGGTCTACCCGGTGCGCGGCGGCATGATGAACGCCCGCAGGGCCTACGCCTCCTACGGCTTCGACCGCTTCCTCGACTCCGACGATCTCGGCCTCTCGGGCTCTTACCATACGAGCGACCATGACGTGCACGCGGCAGCGCGGCGCGTGCTGGAAGAGGAGCGCCGGCACGGCCAGCCGGTGTTCCTGATGGTGGTGACGATCTTCAACCACGCCGAACACGGCGCCCGCATGGACCGGGTGCCAACCGCGCTGGTCGACCAGGCGGCCGGCTCTTTCCCGCAGGGGAAGCTCGCGATCAACGTCGCGGATTACATCTGGCGCACGCGCGAGTTCGAAAGCGCGCTCGCCGCCACGCGGACGGCCGTGCTCGATGCGGGCCGGCCCGCGGTGCTGGCCTGGTTCGGCGACCACCAGCCGCCGTTCGGCAATGCGCTGCAGTTGCGCGACCGCATCCAGTCGGTTCCGACACCGCAGGGCGTGGTGCCGGCCCGCTTCCAGACCTGGTACCAGGTGAGCAGCAACGCCGGCCACCTGCGCCGGGACGCCGCGCTGCGGCGGCTGGACGTCTCGTTCCTGCCAGGCCTGCTGGCCCAGGTGGCGGGCGTGCGCTTCGACGAGTGGCTGGCGGCCAACGTGACCGCGCGCGAGGAGTGCGCGGGGGTACTGCAGGGGTGCGTGAACGCGGCGAGCCGCGGCGCCTACCTGTCCTATCTGCGCCAGGATCTCGGCGAGTTCGACGGCCTGCCCTGAGCCCGGTCCTCACCCCTCCAGATGCCCCAGCGGCAAGCTGCTGCTCGCCTTGATCTCCCCCAGCGAGAAGCTCGTGTGCAGGTCCTTCACGTGCGGCAGGTTGATCAGCACCTGGCGCGCGAACTGGGAGAAGGTGTCGAGGTCGCGCGCCACCACCTGCAGCTCGAAGGTCCCCGTGCCGCTGATGTAGTGGCACGACACGATCTCCGGCACCTGGCGGATCGCGTTCTCCATCTCGCGCGCGCTCTGCCCCGTCACGCGCTCGGCGTCCACGCGCACGAAGGCCAGCACCCCCAGCCCGATCTTGTGGCGGTCGATCTCGGCGTGGTAGCCCTTGATGTACCCGGCGTCCTCCAGCGCCCGCACGCGGCGCCAGCAAGGCGCCGCCGATAGCCCCACGCGCTGGGCGAGTTCGGTGTTGGTCAGGCGCGCGTCGGCCTGCAGTTCGCCCAGAATCTGCAGGTCGTACCGGTCAAGCTTTTCCATTTGCGCATTGTCCGCGAAAGATCCTTGCGCATAGGGGCCGAGACCGGGCATGGAAAGCAAACATCTGTCCCTCCTTGGGACATACACTGTGCAGCCGCCCCCGGTGCGCCGTGGACACTTGGGGCGCCCAGGAGACAAGCAGAAGATGAACGCACCGCTGCCCGAACACATCCGCAAGGCACTGGAAACCGTCACCCTCGACGACAAGTATTCGCTCGACGTCGGCCGCGCCTTCATGAGCGGCGTGCAGGCGCTGGTCAAGCTGCCCATGCTGCAGCGCCAGCGCGATGCCCTCGCGGGCAAGAACACCGCCGGCTTCATCAGCGGCTACCGCGGCTCGCCCCTGGGCGGCTACGACCAGATGCTGTGGAAGGCCCGCAAGTACCTGCAGGCGCAGAACATCGTGTTCCAGCCGGGCGTCAACGAGGAACTGGCTGCCACCGCGCTGTGGGGCACGCAGCAACTCGGGTTCGCGCCCAAGGGCAGCAACCGCTTCGACGGCGTCTTCGGCATCTGGTACGGCAAGGGGCCCGGCGTGGACCGCAGCGGCGACGTCTTCAAGCACGCCAACATGGCCGGCACCACGCCCTGGGGCGGCGTGATCGCCGTGGCCGGCGACGACCACGTGGCCAAGAGCTCCACGGCGGCCCACCAGAGCGACCACATCTTCAAGGCCTGCGGGCTGCCGGTGTTCTTCCCGGCCACCGTGCAGGAGATCCTCGACATGGGCCTGCATGCCTTCGCCCTGAGCCGCTATGCCGGCGTCTGGTCGGGCATGAAGACGATCCAGGAGATCGTCGAATCCAGCGCCACCGCGGTGATCGATCCCGAGCGCGTGCGGATCGTCATCCCCGAGGACTTCCAGATGCCGCCCGGGGGCCTGCACATCCGCTGGCCCGACGGTGCGCTGGAGCAGGAGGCGCGCCTGTTCGACTTCAAGTGGTACGCGGCGCTCGCGTACATCCGCGCCAACCGCCTGAACTACACCGCCGTCTCGGGCCCCAACGACCGCTTCGGCATCATGGCCAGCGGCAAGGCCTGGAACGACACCCGCCAGGCGCTGCTGGACTTGGGCCTGGACGACGACACCTGCCGCCGCCTGGGCATCCGGCTGCACAAGGTGGGCGTGGTGTGGCCGCTGGAAGCGCAGGGCACGCGCGAGTTCGCCTCGGGCCTGCGCGAGATCCTGGTGGTGGAGGAAAAGCGCCAGGTCATCGAATACCAGGTGAAGGAGGAGCTGTACAACTGGCGGCCCGACGTGCGTCCCAACGTCGTCGGCAAGTTCGACCAGGACGACGGCTTCCCCGGCGGCGAGTGGTCGATCCCCAATCCCACCGCGCACACCCTGCTGCGCGCCAACGCCGACCTGTCGCCGCACCTGATCGCCCGCGCGATCGCCAAGCGGCTCAAGAAACTCATTCTCGACGCCGACATCGAGGCCCGCATCGACGCCCAGCTGGCCATCATCGAGGCGAAGGAACGCGCGATGCAGGTGGTCCAGGTCAAGGGCGAGCGCATGCCCTGGTTCTGCTCCGGCTGCCCGCACAACACGTCCACCGTGGTCCCCGAGGGCTCGCGCGCGATGGCCGGCATCGGCTGCCACTTCATGGCGGTGTGGATGGACCGCGCCACCGTGGGCTTCACGCAGATGGGCGGCGAGGGCGTGCCGTGGGTCGGCCAGCAGCCCTTCTCCAACGAGAAGCACGTCTTCGCCAACATCGGGGACGGCACCTACTTCCACAGCGGCCTGCTGGCGATCCGGATGGCGATCGCCTCGGGCGTGAACATGACCTACAAGGTCCTGTACAACGACGCCGTGGCCATGACCGGCGGCCAGCCCGTGGGCGAGCGCCCCGAGGGCCACACGCCGCTGCAGATCGCGCACAGCCTCGACGCGGAAGGCGTGAGCAAGCTGGTGGTGGTGACCGACCAGCCGGAGAAGTACGAGGGCGCCAAGCTGCCCGCGGGCACCACGGTGCACCACCGCGACGAGCTCGATCGCGTCCAGCGCGAGCTGCGCGACACGCCCGGCGTCACGGCGATGATCTACGACCAGACCTGCGCCACCGAGAAGCGGCGCCGGCGCAAGCGCGGCACCATGGCGGATCCGGCGCTGCGCGTGATGATCAACGACCTGGTGTGCGAAGGCTGCGGCGACTGCAGCGCCAAGTCCAACTGCCTGTCGGTGGAACCGTTGGAAACCGAGTTCGGCCGCAAGCGCACGATCAACCAGAGCACCTGCAACAAGGACACGAGCTGCCTCAAGGGCTTCTGCCCCAGCTTCGTCACCGTCGAGGGGGGCACCCTCAAGCGCAAGGCCAAGGCGCAGTCCACCGCCTCGCCCTACGAAGGCGGCGAGATCCCCGAGCCGCAGCTGCCGCCCACCGGCGAGGCCTACGGCATCGTGGTGGCGGGCGTCGGCGGCACCGGCGTGATCACCATCGGCCAGCTCCTGGGCATGGCGGCGCACATGGAGGGCCGCGGCATCGTCACGCAGGATTCGGCCGGCCTGGCGCAGAAGGGCGGCGCGACCTGGAGCCACGTGCTGATCGCGGACACGCAGGAGGCGATCCGCACCACGCGGGTGAGCATGGCCGCGGCCGACCTCATCATCGGCTGCGACCCCATCGTGACGGGCAGCAACGAAACCGTGCTGCGCATGCGCCCGGGCCGCACCCGCGTGGCGCTCAACGGCCACGGCACCCCGACGGCGGCCTTCGTCAAGAACGCCGAGTGGAGCAATCCCTCCGAGGCCTGCGCCGCGGAGATCGCCAAGGCCGTCGGCGACGGGAACCTCGCGGCCTTCGACGCCGACGAACTGGCCTCGCGCCTCATGGGCGACAGCATCTACACCAACCCGATGATGCTGGGCTACGCGTGGCAGAAGGGCTGGGTGCCGCTGGCGCGCGAGTCGCTGCTGCGCGCCATCGAGCTCAACGAAGTGGCGGTGGAGAACAACAAGACCGCCTTCGAATGGGGCCGCCGGGCCGCGCACGATCCGGCGCGCGTCGCCTCGCTGCTGGAAGCGGGCGCCCAGGTGATCGAGTTCAGGAAGCGCGAGACGCTCGACAGCCTGGTGGCGCGCCGCTTCGAGTTCCTCACGGCCTACCAGGACGCTGGCTACGCCGCGAAGTACCGCGACTTCGTCGATCGCGTGCGCGGCGCCGAGGCGCCGCTGGGCAAGACGACGCTGGCCGAAACGGTGGCCAAGCAGCTGTTCCGGCTCATGGCCTACAAGGACGAATACGAAGTGGCGCGCCTGCACGCCGAGTCGGGTTTTCGCGAGCAGGTGGCGGCGCAGTTCGAGGGCGATTTCGCCATCCACTACCACATGGCGCCGCCCCTGCTGGCCAGGCGGAACGAGAAGGGCGAGCTGGTCAAGCGCAAGTTCGGCCCGGGCACCATCCACCTGCTGCGGGTGCTCGCCAAGCTGCGCGGGCTGCGGGGCACCGCGCTGGACATCTTCGGCCGCACGGAAGAGCGCCGCACCGAGCGCGCCCTGATCGACGAGTACCGCGCGACGGTGCTGGAGCTGCTCGAGCGCCTGCAGCCGGCCAACCACGCCCTGGCGGTGGAAATCGCTGTCCTGCCGGAGAAGATCCGCGGCTACGGCCACGTGAAGGCGCGCAACCTCGAGGCGGTGCGGCCGCAGTGGCGCGAGCTGCTGCAGCGGTGGCGCGACGGCGAGGGCGCCCGCAAGGCGGCCTGATCCGCCGCGTCATCCCCGCGCAGGCGGGGAGCCGGGGCCCGCGCGCAGCGCGTGGCATCGGCAGCCCGGGTTCCCCGCGCCTGCGCGGGGATGACGGGGCGCCCCCCGCATACAATGGCCGTTTGTGCCCCGGGCTGTCGCCCGTGCGGCTTTCCAGCTGGAGACACCGTGTTCATTTCTTCCGCCTTCGCCCAAGCGGCGCCGGCCGCCGCGGGCGGCGACATGCAGTCCTCTTTCATGAGCCTGCTGCCGCTCGTGCTGATGTTCGTCGTCCTCTATTTCGTGATGATCCGCCCGCAGATGAAGCGGCAGAAGGAGCACCGCGCGATGGTGGAGGCGTTGGCCAAAGGCGACGAAGTGGCCACGTCGGGCGGCCTGCTGGGCCGCGTGACCAGGCTGGGGGACAGCTACCTCGGCGTCGAGATCGCCCCCGGCGTGGAAGTGCAGGTCCAGCGCACAGCCGTCGTCCAGGTCCTCCCCAAGGGGTCTATCAAGTAAGGGACAACACGAGGGAGCCGCGGCGCCCTCGTCCTCGTGATGAACCGATATCCTCTCTGGAAGTACGCGATCATCGGGATCGCGCTGCTGATCGGGGTGCTCTACACCCTGCCCAATTTCTTCGGCGAGGACCCCGCCGTCCAGGTTTCGTCCGGCCGCAGCAGCGTCGCCATCGACCAGACGACCCGCGCGCGCATCGAGCAGGCGCTGGCCCAGGCCGGCATCAAGCCGCTGTCGATCATCGTCGACCCGAATTCGATCAAGGCGCGCTTCGAGAGCACCGACGTCCAGCTCAAGGCCAAGGACGCGATCCAGCGCTCCCTGAACCCGGACCCGAACGATGCGGCCTACGTCGTGGCGCTCAACCTGCTGTCCAAGACGCCGCAGTGGATGGCCGCGATCAACGCCGCGCCCATGTACCTGGGCCTGGACCTGCGCGGCGGCGTGCACTTCATGCTGCAGGTCGACATGCAGGCGGCGCTCACCAAGAAGGCCGAATCCTATGCCGGCGACCTGCGCTCCATCCTGCGCGAGAAGAACGTGCGGCATGCGGGCATCGCCCGCAACGGCCAGGCCGTCGAAGTCCGCTTCCGCGACCCCGAGGCGCTGACCGCCGGCCGCAATGTCATCGCCGACCAGTTCCCCGACCTGCAGGTGGCCGAACGCGTCGAGGGAGATACCACCCTCCTCACCGCGACGATCAAGCCGGAAGCGGCGCGCCGGGTGCAGGACCAGGCCCTCAAGCAGAACATGGTCACGCTGCACAACCGGATCAACGAGCTGGGCGTGGCCGAGCCGGTGATCCAGCAGCAGGGCGCCGACCGCATCGTGGTGCAGCTGCCCGGCGTGCAGGACACCTCGCGCGCCAAGGACATCCTGGGCCGCACCGCCACGCTGGAAGTGCGCATGGTCGACGAAAGCACGGAGGGCCGCGCCGCCGAAGTGGGCAACGGCCCGGTGCCCTTCGGCGCCGAGCGCTACATGGACCGCGAAGCCCGCCCCGTGATCGTGAAGAAGCAGGTGATCCTCACCGGCGAGAACCTCACGGACGCCCAGGCCGGCTTCGACAACCAGACGCAGGAGGCCGCCGTGCACCTGACGCTGGACGCCAAGGGCGCGCGCATCTTCCGCGACGTCACGCGCGAGAACGTCGGCAAGCGCATGGCCATCCTGCTGTTCGAGAAGGGCAAGGGCGAGGTGGTGACGGCGCCGGTGATCCGCAGCGAGATCGGCGGCGGGCGCGTGCAGATCTCCGGCCGCATGACGACCAAGGAAGCCAACGACGTGGCGCTGCTGCTGCGCGCCGGCTCGCTGGCCGCGCCGATGGAAATCATCGAGGAGATGACCATCGGCCCGACCCTGGGCGCCGAGAACATCGCCAAGGGCTTCCACAGCGTGGCCTGGGGCTTTGCCGCGATCGTGGCCTTCATGGGCATCTACTACATGCTGTTCGGCCTGTTCTCCGGGCTGGCGCTGGCCGTCAACCTGCTGCTGCTGGTGGCGATCCTGTCGATGCTGCAGGCGACGCTGACGCTGCCCGGCATGGCCGCCATGGCACTGGCGCTGGGCATGGCCATCGACTCCAACGTGCTGATCAACGAACGCGTGCGCGAGGAACTGCGAGGCGGCGCGACCCCGCAGGCGGCGATCCACGCCGGCTACGACCGGGCGTGGGCGACCATCCTGGACTCCAACGTGACGACGCTGATCGCCGGCGTGGCGCTGCTCGCCTTCGGTTCGGGCCCCGTGCGCGGCTTCGCCGTGGTCCACTGCATCGGCATCCTGACCTCGATGTTCTCCGCCGTGTTCTTCTCGCGCGGGCTCGTGAATCTCTGGTACGGACGGCAGAAGAAATTGAAGTCGGTATCCATCGGAACGGTCTGGCGGCCGGGCGCCGATGGCGCTATAACCAAGGCCGAGTAGGCAAACTACGTACGGGCGCATTTCGCATCCCGCAACAAGGACAAAGTTAGTGGAGTTCTTCAAGATCCGGCGGGACATCCCGTTCATGAAGAATGCGCTGGTCTTCAACGTGATTTCGCTGGTCACGTTCCTGGCCGCCGTGTTCTTCCTCGCCACGAAGGGGCTGCACCTGTCGGTGGAATTCACCGGCGGGACGGTGATGGAGGTGAGCTATTCGCAGCCGGCGGACGTGGAGCACGTGCGCCGCACCGTCAGTTCGTTGGGTTATACCGACGTCCAGGTGCAAAACTTCGGCACGGCGCGCGACGTCATCATCCGGCTGCCCGCCGTCAAGGGCGTCAGTTCGGCGCAACAGAGCGACCGCACCTTCCAGGCCCTGAAAGCCACCGACCCGGGCGTGAGCCTGCGGCGCGTGGAATTCGTCGGCCCGCAGGTCGGCGAGGAACTCGTGTCCAACGGCCTCAAGGCGCTGGCCATGGTGGTCGCCGGCATCATGCTTTACCTGGCGATCCGCTTCGAGTGGAAGTTCGCCGTGGCGGCCATCATCGCCAACCTGCACGACATCGTGATCATCCTGGGCTTCTTCGCCTTCTTCCAGTGGGAGTTCTCGCTGGCCGTGCTGGCCGCGGTGCTGGCGGTGCTGGGCTACTCGGTGAACGAGTCGGTGGTGATCTTCGACCGGATCCGCGAGAACTTCCGCCGCTTTCGCAAGATGAACACGGTCGAGACGATCGACAACGCGATCACCTCCACCATCAGCCGCACGATCATCACGCACGGCTCGACGCAGATGATGGTGCTGTCGATGTTGCTGTTCGGCGGCGCGACGCTGCACTATTTCGCGCTGGCGCTCACGATCGGCATCCTGTTCGGCATCTACTCCTCGGTGTTCGTCGCGGCGGCCATCGCCATGTGGCTGGGCATCAAGCGCGAAGACCTCGTCAAGGGCGAGCGCAAGCGGGGAGAGGGCGACCCGAACGACCCCAACGCGGGCGCGACGGTCTGAGGCCCTGCTGATGTCCTCCACGCTCACCCCCGGATCCGCGCCGCTGGCACGGCAGGCGCGGGAGCGTTTCGTCTCGCACATGGAAGGCGTGCTGCCGGAGCTCTCCGACGCGATCCGCTCGACGCTCAGCGAGCAGATGAACAACGCGCAGAGCAGCCGCGAGATGCAGCAGCGCCGCGACGCGCTGGTCGAATTCGAGCAGACCTGCGCCAAGTGGGTCGAGCTCGCCGGCAAGGCCTGGCGCCGCGCCGTGGTGCCGCCCACCACGACGGGCCGCGCCCGCCTGGAGCTCGCCACCCTCGAGCTGATCGGCGACGACGTGGTGGAGAACAAGATCCTCTCCTCGCGGCTGGCGATGGCGGTGCAGGAAAAGGCGGTCTGGGACCTCAACGACCTGAAGCTGCGAATCACGCACCTGGAAGGCGGCGAGGAACTCGCGAGCGAGGACGTGCTGCGGCCGGAGGCGCTGGCGCAGGTGCTGGTGGAGCAATGGAGCGCGGCCGCCTTGCCGCGCGAGACGTGGATCCTGGCCAAGGATGTGATCCAGAAGCACATCGTGCCGCGCGCGCTGGCGGGCTACCAGCAGGCCAATGAATTCCTGGTCGAAAGCGGCGTGCTGCCCCACATCGACCTGAAGTCGCGCGTGAAGCGCCCGCCCCGCGCCCCCGGCCGCGGCGCGCCGCCCCCGCAACAGCAGGGCGCCGAGGGGCAGCCCGCGGACGGCGCCGCAGGCGGTGCCGACATGGGCGGCTACGGCGGGTACGGCGGCTACGGTGACGCCGGCGGCCCGATGGGTCCGGGTGGCCCGATGGGTCCCGGCGGCGACCAGGGCGCGGGCACGGGCTTCGGCGGAGGGTACGCGGCGGGCGGTTACGCAGGCGGTCACGGCGCAGGCGGCCATCCCGGGGCCTACGGCGGCGGCCAGGGCGGCCAGGGCGGTGGCGGTGCGGGCGGTTACGGCGGCCAGGCCGGCTATGGCGGCCAGGGCGGCTACGCCGGCCAGGGCCAGGGTGGCCAGGGTGGCCAGGGCCAAGGCGGACAGGGCGGCCAGGGCCAAGGCGGCCAGGGCGGTTACGCCGGCGGGTCTGCGCAGGGCTGGGCCCAGGGCGGCGCCGGCGGCCAGGGCTGGTCCCAGGGCGGTGGCGGCGCCCAGGGCGGAAATGGCGCGGCGCCGGGCGGCTCCAACGGCCATGTCCCGGGCGCGCAGGGCGGCGCAGGCGGCTCCGCGGACGATTCCTTCTTCGCGCCGAGCCCGGCAACCGCTGCGGCGGCCGGCGGCGAGACCGGTTCCTCGGCCACCACGCCGCTGGCGCGGGCGCGCATGCGCGCCACCGGTGTCATCGGCCAGCTCAAGCGCCTGTTGCGCGAACGCGTCGCGGGCTACGAAGCGCAGGATGGCGGGGGCATGCAGCCGTCGCCCTCGCTGGTGCAGGCGGTCACGCACCACCAGACCCAGGTGCAGACGCAGGTCCAGACGCGCCAGAACGAGGCGATGTCGCACGGCGACATCGTGGTCTTCGACGACGATGCCGTCGGCGAAGTCGCCCTCGACCTGCGCCAGCGCACCCAGCAACTGAAACGCCAGGCCGCCACCTCCTCGGAGAAGGCGACCATCGAGATCGTCGCCCTGATGTTCCAGGCCATCCTGTCCGAGGAACGCATCCCGGCCGCGATCCGCGTCTGGTTCGCGCGCCTGCAGATGCCGGTGCTGCGCGTGGCGCTGTCCGAGCCCGAGTTCTTCGGCTCGCTGGAGCACCCGGCCCGCCAGCTGATCGACCGCATGGGCGCCTGCGTGATGGGATTCGACTCCAGTGCCATCTCCGGCAGCGCGATGGAAAACGAGATCCGCCGCGTGGTGCAGGTGATCGAGCAGTACCCCGAGACGGGCCGCCGCGTGTTCCAGCTCGTGTACGACGAGTTCAAGCGCTTCCTGTCCAAGTACCTGACGGAAAAGGGCCCGACGCAGAAGCTGGTGAGCGTCGCGCAGCAGGTCGAGCAGAAGGAGACGATGGCGATCCAGTACACCATCGAGCTGCGCAAGATGCTCAACGACGTGCCGGTGCGCGAGGAGATCCGCGAGTTCCTGTTCAAGGTCTGGGCCGAGGTGCTGGCCGTGGCCGCCGTCAAGAACGGTCCGCAGCACGAGGAGACGCTGGCGCTGAAGAAGTCGGCCTCCGACCTGGTGTGGGCCGCCAGCGCCAAGCCGAACCGCAACGACCGCGCCAAGGTGATCCAGGACCTGCCGGACCTGCTCACGCGTCTGCGCCGCGGCATGACCCTGCTGGGGCTGGAGGCGAGCGAGCAGGAGAACCACATCAAGGTGATCGGCGACACGCTGGCCGATGCCTTCCTGTCCAAGACCGAGGCGATCCCGCACGCGCGCATCGAGGAGATGACGCGCCGCCTGGCCAACCTCGAGGACTTCGTTTCCGACGATGCCGCCGGCGAGCTCCCGCTGGACCAGGAAAGCATCGAGATGATGCTGGGCATCGACGCCTCGATGATCGAGGTGATCGGCGCCGGCGGTGCGCAGCCGAGCGCCGCGATGCAGTCGTGGGCCAACGAACTGACCATCGGCAACTGGTTCACGCTGGACCACAACGGCCGCATCGCGCAGGTGCAGTACGCCTGGGCCAGCGACCGCCGCCAGCTGCACCTGTTCGCCTCCGGCGACGGCCACTGCTACCTGATGCCCCTGCGCCGGCTGGCCTCCTACCTGCAGGCGGGCCTGCTGGTGCCGACCGAGGAGGAAGCGCTCACCGTGCGCGCCACGCGGGACGCGCTGGCGAAGCTGGATGCGAATCCGGAGCGCTTGCTGCAGTAGGCAACGCCGTCATTCCCGCGCAGGCGGGAATCGAGGGCTTCCAAGACAAAGGGGCGCAACGCGCCCCTTTGCTCTGGACCCCCGCCTGCGCAGGGTGACGGCTTCCCTCAATGCGCGATCCGGTCCTCCGCGTCATCGCACAGTTCATCGAGGATCAGCGCATCCGGCTCGTGCCCGAAGCGCCAGTAGACCATCAGCACGATGATCTTCAGCGCGTCGAGGCAGAAGTCGTCGCCGGGCGCGGCCATCGCCCGGTCCACCACGATTTCGCGCAGCGCCGGCGGCAGCACGCCCGAGGATTCGAGGAAGGAGATGAAGCCCAGGCAGTCGGCGCCCAGCCGGTCCTGCTCGCGGACGGAGAAGACGCGCATGCTCGCGGCGCCAGGCTGCGGCAACCCATGGAGCTGCGGTTCGACCGGGACGCAGATGTTCTGCGCCGCGACGTTGAGGCCATCGAGCCAGACCAGGGCCTCGTGGATTTCCTCGGGTTCGAAGCCATGGGCGCTGAGCTTGCGTTCGAGCGCATGCGGCTCGGGGCAGGCATCGCCGCGCCAGTAGTTTTCGTAAACGAACACCAGCACTTCAAACATGAGTCCCAATATAGCCCCCCGGGGCCGGGGAGCGCCATCGGTTTTACGTGCCCACGTTGCGCATCGGCACCAAGGAGCCGGGGCGGCACAGAAACGCAGGCCCGTTTCTCTGCCGCCCAGGCTCCAAGGTGCCGCGCGCACGCAGGCGTTCACGCGCTCGCCTGCCGCTGGTAAAGGCCGCCGGGAAGCCGGGCGACTTCGCCCGCGAGTTCGAGTTCGAGCAGGCGCGCCGACAGGCGCGACGCGGGGATGCCGGTGCGCGCGATGAGCGCATCGAGGCCGATCGGGTCGTAGCCCATCGCGGCGAGCAGCGGGTCCTCGCCCGTTGCCGCTTCGCCCTCGCCTTCCGGTTCCTCGCCGTCGTCCGCCGCGGGCGCGGCCGCCGCCGGCAGCACGAATCGCAGGTCCTCCAGCACGTCCTGCGCACTTTCCACCAGTTTCGCGCCCTGGCGCAGCAGCGCGTGGCAGCCGCGCGCATGCGGCGAGTGGATCGAACCGGGGATCGCGAAGACCTCGCGCCCCTGTTCGGCCGCCAGGCGCGCGGTGATGAGGGAGCCGGATTGCAGCGCCGCCTCCACCACCAGCGTCCCCTGCCCGAGGGCCGCGATCAGGCGGTTGCGGCGCGGGAAGTTGGCCGCCAGCGGCGGCGTGCCGAGCGGATACTCGCTCAGGAGCATGCCGCGCTCGGCGATCCGGTGCGCCAGCTCCAGGTGGCGCTTCGGATACACGCGATCGAGGCCGGTGCCCACCACCGCGATCGTCGCCACGGCGCCGGGAGCGGCGCCCTCCAGCGCGCCCTCGTGCGCGGCGCCGTCGATGCCCAGCGCCAGCCCGGACACGACGGTCACGCCGGCCTGCGCGAAGGCGCGCGAGAAGCGGCGCGCGTTCTGCAGTCCCTGCGGGCTCGCGTTGCGGCTGCCGACGACCGCCAGCGCGCGCTGCGGCGCGGTGCCTATGCGGCCCATGCGGTACAGCATGAGCGGCGGATCCTCGATCGTCAGGAGCGCGGCGGGGTAGTCGGCGTCGGCCAGCGTGACGACCTGGCGCCGCCCGGGATCCTGCGCCAGCCAGGCCAGGGTCGCCTCCAGCTGTTCCTGCCAGCCCTCGGGCGCCTGGCGCAGCGATTGCGCCAGCGGGCCTCCCACGGCCTGCGCGAGCGCGGCCTCGCCCTGCGCGAAGATCGCATCGGGCAGGCCGAAGGCGGCGAGCAGCTTGCGCGCCGCGACGGGGCCGAGCTGCGGGGTCAGCGCGAGGCGCAGCCAGACGGCCAGCTCGTCGCGCTGCACGGGCGGATCAGCGCGGGTTGGTCACGCGGTCGCCGACCATCACCGTGTCGGTGATCTCCAGCACCAGCGCGTACGACAGGTGCTCGAAGGTGCGGAACACCATCAGCAGCCCCGAGCGCTCGTCCGGCAGCTTGATGTTGGCGCGCTCGCGCGGCTCGGAGCGGTCTTCGACGCGGCGGCCGGAGCGCAGGATGGCCATCACGTAGCCGTTCTCCATGCCTTCGGCCGCGCCGCGGTTGATCGTCACGACCTGGTTCTGGCCGACGAGCGCCACCGCATCCCCGTACACGGAGATGATGTTGCCGTCCATGGGCAGGGTCGGCGCGCGGGGCACGTAGGTGGAAAAGACGCGCGGCGGCTCCGGCAGCAGCCGGTCGCCCACGCGCATTTCCTCCTTGGCGCGGGTGATGTCGATGGTGGCGGGGACGATCGTGTCCACCACCTCGCCGTTGGGCGCGCGCACCGGCTGGATCGACTCGCTGCGCACCAGCTCGGCGCTGCCGAGGTAGGCGGCCTCGTAGCCGACGACGCGACGGCTGAGCGGGTCGCGCAGCGGGACGGCATTGCGGAACACCCGGAAGGCCTCGACGCGGCGCGGGTCGGTCTCGACCAGCGGGGTGCCGGTGCGGCCGCGCACGTAGGCGCGGTCGCCTTCGGTGATCATGACCCGTTCCTCGGGCGCGGACACGATGCGGGGGGCGCGGTCCAGCAGCCCGGCATCCTCCACCAGGATCGCCTCGTTCAGGAACGGTTCGATGATCTGCGGCGGCAGGGTCGGGATCGCCGTGTCCGGCAGCGAGTTGATGCGCACCCTGGGCGACACACGCACCGTCTCGACCGGCTCCACGGGCGGCTGGCCGGCGCGCAGGCGCGCCAGGCCGTCGATCTTCTCCAGGTAGAGCGTCTGGCCAGGGTAGATCCGGTGCGGGTTGCGGATCTGCTCCATGTTCATGCCCCACAGCTCGGGCCAGCGCCACGGGCTGCGCAGGAACAGGCCGGAGATGCGCCAGAGCGTGTCGCCGGGCTTGACGGTGTACGTATCCGGCGCGTTGGGCGCCAGCTCGGACAGCGGGACGCCGGCGGCGGCCACCTGTTCGGCGGTGGAGCGCTGGCCGGGCGTGATGGGGAAGTTCTGCGCCAGGACGGCAGGGGCGAAGCCGCCGCCCACGATCAGGGCGGCACAGGCGACGATGCTGCGGCGGGTCGCCAGGCGCTTGGAGGAATCCATTTGGGTGGGGTCCGCTCTTGACAAGTTGCAGCCGATTCTGGGCCCAAGTCCTTGATTGGGCAATGTTTATGCCGTCTGTCGCCGACCCGCGCGCCCAAAAGTGGCGAAAATAGCGACAGTCCCCATCTGTCCCGCCATGGCCGTCCTGACCATCCTCACCTATCCCGATCCCCGCCTGCACACCGTCGCCAAGCCGGTGCAGGCCGTCGATGCCCGCATCCGCGGCCTGATCACCGACATGCTCGAAACGATGTACGACGCCAACGGCATCGGGCTCGCGGCCACCCAGGTGGACGTGCACGAGCGCCTGATCGTCATCGACGTGTCCGAGCAGCGCAACGAACCGATCGTGCTGATCAACCCGGAGATCACCTGGGCCAGCGAGGAGACGCAGGTCGGCGACGAAGGCTGCCTGTCCGTGCCCGGCATCTACGACGGCGTGGAGCGTTCGCGCGCCGTGAAGGTGCGCGCGCTCGACGGCGACGGCCAGTCGCGCGAGCTCGGCGCCGAGGGCGTGCTGGCCGTGTGCATCCAGCACGAGATGGACCACCTGCTGGGCAAGGTGTTCGTCGAATACCTGTCCCCGTTGAAGAGGAATCGCATCAAGACCAAGATGCTCAAGGCCCGCCGCGACACCGAGCGGGTCTGAAGGAGGTCCGCATGCGTTCGCTGATCCTGGCCGCCGGGCTGGTGCTGGCCGGCTGCGCCCATCCCTGGAACATCGCCGACGTCGCGCCGGGCACGCCGCGCGACCTGGTCATCGCGCGCGCCGGGCAGCCGGTGCGCGTGCTGCCGCTGGCCGACGGCGGCCAGCGCCTGCAGTACACGCTGCAGCCCCTGGGCCGCTATGCCTTCATAGTCGATCTCGATCCGGCCGGGCGCGTCACCAGCGCGCGGCAGGTGCTGACGGAAACCAACTTCCAGCGCATCGAGCCGGGCCGCTGGACGCGCGGCGACGTCGAGCGCGAGTTCGGCCCGCCGGCGCTGGTCGACCACGTCACCAGCTTCCAGGGCGACGTGCTGACCTACCGCTGGGCGGAGCGCAACGAGCCGATGTTCTACTGGGTCTACGTGGACCCGGGCGGCGTGGTGCAGCGCGCGCATCCGGGCATGGAGTTCATCAACTCGCCCCAGGATAGAGACTGATGCGGGTGGTCTTCGCGGGCACCCCGGAGTTCGCCCGGGTGGCGCTGGCGCGGCTGCATGCCGCCGGCTTCACGATCCCCCTCGTGCTGACGCAGCCGGACCGCCCGGCCGGCCGCGGCATGAAGCTGCAGCCCTCGCCGGTCAAGCAGTTCGCGCTGGAGCAGGGCATCGCCGTGGCGCAGCCGCGCAGCCTGCGCCTGGACGGCAAGTACCCCGAAGAGGCCGCCGCCGCGCAGGCCGCGCTGCAGGAGGCGGGCGCCGACGTGATGGTGGTGGCCGCCTATGGCCTGATCCTGCCGCAATGGGTGCTGGACCTGCCGCGCCTGGGCTGCCTGAACATCCATGCCTCGCTGCTGCCGCGATGGCGCGGAGCAGCGCCGATCCACCGCGCGATCGAGGCGGGTGACGCCGAGACCGGCGTGACCATCATGCAGATGGACGCCGGGCTCGATACCGGCGACATGCTGCTGGAGGAGCGCGTCGGCATCGCGCCGGACGACACCACGGGCACGCTGCACGACAAGCTCGCTGCCCTGGGTGGCCGCCTGATCGTCGAGGCGCTGGAACTCGCGGCCTGCGGCGGATTGAAGCCGGTCAAGCAGCCGCAGGAGGGCGTCACCTACGCGCACAAGATCGAGAAGGCCGAAGCGGCCATCGACTGGCGCCACGGCGCCGACGCGATCGCGCGCCGCATCCGCGCCTTCGATCCCTTCCCGGGCGCGAGCGCGCAGATCGGCGGCGAGACGCTCAAGATCTGGCGGGCGCGCGTCCTGCCGGGGCGCGGCAGCGTGGAGCCGGGCACCATCGTGTCGGTGGATGCGCAGGGCATCGCCGTGGCCTGCGGCGACCAGGGTCTGCTGGAGATCACCGAATTGCAGCGCCCCGGCGGCAAGCGCCTGGGCGCCTCCGACTTCCTGCGCGGCTTCCCGCTGCAAGCGGGCCAGCGCTTCGCCGCCTGATGTTCTTCCTGCGCGCGATCCATCGCCACCCGGAATTCGGCAACGGCATGCGCGCCACCGCCTCGGTGGCACCGGGCATCGCCGCCTGGGGGCTGATGACGGGCGTGGCGATGGTCAAGTCCGGCATGAGCGTGGTCGAGGCCGTGGCGATGACGCTGTTCGTCTACGCGGGCAGTTCGCAGCTGGCCGCGATCCCGCTGATCGTGGCGGGCGCGCCCTTCTGGGTGATCTGGGCCACCGGCTTTTGCGTGAACCTGCGCTTCGTCGTCTTCAGCCTGCACCTGCGCAACTACCTGATGCACCTGCCGCGGTGGCGGCGGCTGGTCAACGGCTTCCTGACCGCGGACCTGAGCTACGCGCTCTTCACCAGCCGCTTCCCGGAGCCGGCGCACGACGGCGCGGGCCGGCTGGCGCAGGAGGCGTACCTCGCGGGCAACTACTTCCTCACCTGGGCGGCGTGGAACGGCGCGAGCCTGGTGGGCATCGCGCTGGCCAACTGGATCCCCAGCGCCTGGGGGCTGGGCTTCGCCGGCGTGCTGTGCCTGGTGGGCGTGCTGTGCTCGCTGGCCAACACGCGGCTGCGGATGCTGGCGGTGGTGATCGCGGGTGGTGCCGCCGTCGCGGCGTACGCGCTGCCGCTGAAGCTGAACATCGTGGCGGCGATCGCCATCGCGGTGCTCGCCTGCTTCTGGCTGGAGGGGCGCGCCGCGCTGCCGCGGCGGAGGAAGCTCGCATGAACGGCGCGACCGACGGCTGGACGCTGTTCGTGATCGCGGGCCTGGCCGGCGTGACGGTGCTGGCGCGCTGCTTCTTCTTCATCCTCGACCGGCCGTGGACCTTGCCCGCATGGGCGCATCGCGCGCTGTACTACGCGCCGGTGGCCGCGCTGGCCGGCGTGGTGGTGCCGGAGATCGTGATGACCAACGGACATCTCGTGGCGACCTGGCAGGACGCGCGGATCTTCGGGGCGGCCGCCGGCGCGGTCCTGTATTTCTGGCGGCGCAGCGTGCTGGTGACGATGCTGGCGGGGATGGCGGTGTACCTGCCGCTGCATCTGGTGCTCGGCTGGTAGCTCGGGTGGGCTTCGTAGGCTGGCGCTGGAGCGCTAGCGAAAGCCCAGCGCTTCGCGCATCGCTGGGCTTTCGCTATCGCTCCAGCGCCAGCCTACGTCAATACCAGCCGCGACCACATTCCTAGAATGGCGGGTTCCCCCTCCACAGAAAAGCAAGCCATGAACGTCCTGCGCTTCTCCGACCTCTGCGACGAAGGCCGCGCCCGCGGCCGCCGCGTCTTCATCCGCGCCGACCTGAACGTGCCGCAGGACGACGCCGGCAACATCACCGAGGACACGCGCATCCGCGCCTCGGTCCCCTGCATCGAGCTGGCGCTGGCCGGCGGCGCCGCCGTGATGGTCACCTCGCACCTGGGCCGCCCGACCGAAGGCGAACTCAAGCCGGAGGATTCGCTCGCGCCCGTGGCCACGCGCCTGTCCGAGCTGCTGGGGCGCCCCGTGACGCTGAAGCAGGACTGGGTGGACGGCGTGGACGTGCAGCAGGGCGAGGTCGTGCTGCTGGAGAACTGCCGCGTCAACAAGGGCGAGAAGAAGAACAACCCCGAGCTGGCGAAGAAGATGGCCGCGCTGTGCGACATCTACGTCAACGACGCCTTCGGCACCGCCCACCGCGCCGAAGCCACCACCTACGGCATCGCCGAATACGCGAAGGTGGCCTGCGCCGGCCCGCTGCTCGCCGCCGAGATCGACGCCATCACCCAGGCGCTCGCGAACCCGAAGCGCCCGCTGGTGGCCATCGTCGCCGGCTCCAAGGTCTCCACCAAGCTGACCATCCTGCAGTCGCTGGCGAAGAACGTCGACCAGCTGATCGTGGGCGGCGGCATTGCCAACACCTTCCTGCTGGCCGAGGGCCTGCCGATCGGCAAGTCGCTGGCCGAGGCCGACCTGGTCGACGAGGCCAAGGCGGTGATCCAGGCGATGAAGGCGCGCGGCGCCGAGGTGCCGATCCCCACCGACGTGGTCGTCGCCAAGACCTTTGCCGCCGACGCGCAGGCGACCGTGAAGAAGGCACAGGACGTCGCCGCCGACGACCTGATCCTCGACATCGGGCCCGAGACCGCGCAGCGGCTGGCGAAGCAGCTCAAGGCCGCCGGCACCATCGTGTGGAACGGGCCGGTGGGCGTGTTCGAGTTCGATGCCTTCGCCAAGGGCACGGAGACCATCGCGCGCGCCATCGCCGACTCCAGCGCCTTCAGCATCGCGGGCGGCGGCGACACGCTGGCCGCGATCGCCAAGTACGGCATCGAGAAGGACGTGGGCTACATCTCCACCGGCGGTGGCGCCTTCCTCGAAGTGCTGGAGGGCAAGAAGCTGCCGGCGTTCGAGATCCTGGAAAAGCGCGCCAAGTCCTGAGCGCGCGCGAGCTCAGGGCGCCTCGACTTCGTGCGGGGCGGCGAGCACCGGCGGCGCCGCCGCTGCCGGCGCGAAGGCCTGGAGCACCAGCTCCTGCTTGCGCGCCGGCGGCTTCGCCGGCGCCTTCCTGCCTGCGGCCTGCCTGGGCGCGGCCTCGTGCAGCGCGGCTTCCCGCGCTGCCGGCCCATAGACGCACCTGACCGGCTGGCGCTGCGCGAACTGCCGCACGATCTCGCAGCGCTCCCAGAAGCGGCGCTCGTGCTCGCTGTCGTTCCACGTCTTCATGCCCCACGCGGCGCCGAGGGCGAAGCAGGCCGGCGCGATGCCGCCGCCGGTGAGGAAGGCGGCGGTGATGCAGACGTTGCTGACCGTGCCGCCCTGCCACCAGGCGGAGGCGGCCGCATACGCCGCGGGCTGCTCGGTTTCGGGCAGCGTGCTGGCGCGATGGAAGGTCACGGCCTTCATCGCGGTGGCCAGCAGCGGGCCCAACGGATTGATCAGGCCGCCACTGGCCGCCAGGCCGACCGCCGTGGTCACGCCGTCGGCGACCGCCGCGTCCATGGCCTGTCCCCGCTGGTCCTGCGCGCGGGCCGGCAACAGGCCCAGCGCCAGCAGGGCGACCGCCACCAGCTTGCCGAAGTCGCACGTACTGCCCTTGTGCATTCCAACCCTCCCAGGTCAGCCATGCGTGCATTCCACCTTGCTCGGCCGCAACAACGCCAGCGTCTTCGCACGGGTCGTTGGTACGGAATCACGGGTCCTTGTAAGGGACGGCGACGCCGCGCCGGCTGTCGTGCTTGCGCGTCCGCCTGTCCTTCGTACGTTGGTACCCGGTACGTAACCGGTTCCGTGTGAGAATCGAAAACCGAGTCACGAGGAGACCGCCTGTCATGGCACGTCGCGCCACCAAGATCGTCGTCACCCTGGGCCCCGCGTCGAGCGAGCCGGCCGTGCTGGATCGCATGATCCGCGCCGGCGTGAACGTGGTGCGGCTGAACTTCAGCCACGGCACCGCGCAGGACCACATCGCCCGCGCGGAACTCGTGCGCCAGGTGGCGCAGAAGGCGGGCCGCGAGGTCGCGATCATGGCCGACCTGCAGGGGCCGAAGATCCGCGTCGGCAAGTTCGCCGAAGGCAAGGTGATGCTCGAGGCGGGCACGAAGTTCGTGCTGGACGCGGGGCGCGATGCACCCGGCGATATCGGCGGCGTGGGCCTGGACTACAAGGAACTCCCGCGCGACGTGAAGCCGGGCGACCACCTGCTCCTCAACGACGGCCTCATCGTCCTGACCGTCGACTCCGTCAAGGGCGACCAGATCCGCACGACGGTCAAGCTCGGGGGCGTGCTGTCCAACAACAAGGGCATCAACAAGCTGGGCGGCGGCCTGACCGCGCCGGCGCTCACGGCCAAGGACATGGAGGACATCCGCACCGCGATGAGCTTCCAGGCCGACTACGTTGCCGTGAGCTTTCCCAAGAACGCCACCGACATGGAGATGGCGCGTCAGCTGTGCAACGTGGCCGCGGCCGAATTCCGCCACAAGCCCGCGCTGATCGCCAAGATCGAGCGCGCCGAGGCGATCCCGAACCTGGAGCAGATCCTCAAGGCCAGCGACGGCATCATGGTCGCGCGGGGCGACCTCGCGGTGGAGGTCGGCAACGCCGCGGTGCCGGCGCTGCAGAAGCGCATGATCCGGCTCGCGCGCGAGCACGACCGCGTCGTGATCACCGCGACGCAGATGATGGAGTCCATGATCTCCGCGCCGGTGCCCACGCGTGCCGAGGTGAGCGACGTGGCCAACGCGGTGCTCGATGGCACCGACGCTGTGATGACCAGCGCCGAGACGGCGACCGGCAAGTACCCGGTGGAAGTGGTGCAGCAGATGGCCGCCATCTGCGAGGAAGCCGAGATGGCGGAGGACGTGAAGCTCGACGCCGACTTCACCGGCATGGCCTTCTCGCGCATCGACCAGTCGATCGCGATGGGCGCGCTGTTCACGGCCTACCACCTCGGATGCAAGGCGATCATCGCGCTCACCGATTCCGGCTCCACGCCGCTGTGGATGAGCCGCCACCGCATCCACATCCCGATCTACGCGCTCACGCCCAAGCTGGTCACGCAGCGGCGCATGGCGCTGTACCGCAACGTGCGTCCCCTGCTCATGGACCAGAGCGCGGACCGCGACACGGCGCTCGCCCAGGCGGAGGAGCACCTCAAGAGCCGCGGCATCGTCGCCTCCGGTGACATCTACGCGATCACCTGCGGCGAGCCGATGGGCGCCCCCGGCGGCACCAACATGCTGAAGATCGTCCGCGCCGCCTGAGCGCACCGAAACGCGACGCGCCGCCAAGCGCGTTCGTCGGACCCCGTGCGCCGCCCATCACCGATCCGGTTCCCGCCGGCCCAGCGGCCGTGACGAAAGACGCGAATCCGGCCGCCTGTCGCCGTAAGTCTTTGATTTTGCTGACACGAGATGTTGCAAGACGTTTCAGCACCGACTAAATTCGTAGCAACACCAGGGTGATTTCCCTTAACCCGATTGCAGTACCTGGTGGCTCTACGCAAAGGAGTCGTTGGTATGAAAAAGCTCAATCTCATCGCCTTGGCCGTCCTGTTCGCTTCCAGCGCTGCCTACGCAGTGGACGTGACCAATAACTTCAACGTCTCGGTCAACTTCACCGGCGCCTGCCAGGTGCTGACGCCCGCGACGGACATGGCGTTCACCTATGCCGCCTTCGGCGTCGCCGATACCAAGAGCACCAGCACGGTGTTCAAGTGCAGCCGCGGCCTGGCACCGACTTTCAAGTTCGACAACACGGGCGCCGCCCAGACCGGCTCGGCGGCCGGCGCCGTGGGCGCGGCCATCACCGGCGAAGGCGTGATCAGCGGCATCCGCTACACCCTGTCGGGCAGCAGCGCCAAGAGCACGACCGGAACGGCCGCCGCCGCCGGCGCCGGTGGCACGGGTGGCAGCGACGGCACGGCCGACCAGTACACGGTCAGCATCAACGCCGACATCGCAGGCGATCAGGCCGGCAACGGCGCGAGCGGGTCGGGCACGCACGTGCGCGTGCTCACGATCTCGTACTGAAGCGGCTGAACCCGTTTCATGCTCGGCATCAACAGCGGGGCCGTGGCCGCACATCATGATCGTCACCGTGCGTTCCATGACCTCCCCTGCTGCCCGGGCATCTTCACTGGCGGCGTGGCTCCTCGCCGCCGCCTGTCTCGCTGGCCTGCCTTCGCGGGCCGGTGAGGCAGGCGCCGGCTTCCGCATCACCATCCAGGTGCTGCCGGAAGCCCCCGGCAGCTGCAGCGCCAGTACCGAGCTCGGTGCGCCCCAGCTGACCTGCAGGCCGACCGTGGTCGGCTCCGTGGGTTCGGCCTCCGGCGGCGATCCGCGCCAGCCGGCCGGCGCGCTGTACTTGCGCAGCGAAACGCCGGTGCGGGTGGCGGGCGAAATGGTCGAAGTGGGCGCGGAGAACTACTACGCCTGGCTGGAGAGCAACCCCATCGCCTGGAGCGAGCGCTCCTCGCGGCGGGTGGTCGCCGGCGGGCGCGAGTACGTCGAAATGACCTTTTCCTGGTGAGTCCCACAGCCGTCCCGATGAAGAAGCACTACCTTCCCGCGCTCCTCCTCCTCGCTGCCTGCGCGCTGCCGGCCGGGGCGGCCCAGTTCACGATCACGCCCGTGCGCATCTTCATGACCACCAAGGACCGCGCCGTGGCGGTCACGGTCACGAACGACAGCGACGAGGAAGTCGTGATGCAGGCGGACCTGTACGTGTGGAAACAGCGGCCGGACGGCTCGGACGACCTGCAGCTCACGGAGGACCTGATCCTCACCCCGCCCATCATGAAGCTCGCGCCGCGCGCGCGCCAGGTGGTGCGGCTCGCGCGCCTGTCGCCGCCGCCGGGCGGCATGCAGCAGACGTACCGCCTCGTGATGCGCGAGGTGCCGGAGGCGCGCACCACCGACAAGCTGCAACTGCAGGTGGCGCTGGCTTTCTCGCTGCCGGTGTTCATCAGCCCGCCGGGCGTCAAGCGCGACCTGCAGTGCGACCTCGAGCGCGCGGCGCCTGACCTGGTGCGTGCCGTCTGCAGCAACGGCGGCAACGCCTATGCGCAGGTCCGCGCGCTGGAGGTGCTCGACGCCCGCGGCACCAAGGTGGCGGCGCGCGATTCCGGCGGCTACCTGCTGCCCTCGGTGCGCCGCTCGTTCGACATCCGCGCCGCGGACGGACGCATCCTCCCCGGCAAGGTCAAGCTGCAGGTGGCGCTGGACGACGGCAGCCTGCAGGCATTCGACGCCACATTGCCGGAATGAGCCTCACGAGGGTATGCACGGCCATGGCGATCGCCCTCATGCAGACCCTCGCGACCGGCGCCGGGGCACAGGCGACGCGACCTGAAACGCCCGCCGGCACGGCACCGGTGCAGGACCGCATCGTGCCGCTGGAAGCGACGGTCAACGGCGACCGCGTGGGCACCTGGCCCTTCGTCGAGCGGCAGGGCGCGCTGTTCGCCGGCGCCGACGCGATCGAGGAATGGCGGTTGCGGCTGCCGGCCGACACCCTTCCGGTCCGCGTGCGCGGCAACGACTTCTATCCGCTGGCCGCCTTCGCCGGTTACGGCGCGCGCATCAACTATTCGACGCTGACCGTCGAACTCTCCTTTTCGCCCGACGCCTTCACCGGCACGCGCCTGGTGATGGAGCGCGAGCTGCTCAAGCCCAGGCCCAGCCCCGTGCTGCCGACGCTGTTCCTGAACTACGACCTGAACCTGCAGCGTTCCGAGCATCGCGGCAGCCCGGGCGTCACGGACCTGGGCGCCCTCCTGGAACTGGGCGCCTCCGGCCCCTGGGGCGTCTTCACCACCAGCGAGGTCGGGCGCAACCTGGCCGGTGGCCTGCCGGGGCAGGCGGCGCAGGCCGTGCGGCTGGAGTCCACCTTCACGCACCACCTTCCCGAGCGCAACCTGTCGCTGCGCCTGGGCGACAGCAGCACGCGCGCGGGCCTGTGGGGCCGCAACGTCTATTTCGGCGGCCTGCAGTTCGGCACCAACTACGGGCTCACGCCGGGCTTCATCACGCAGCCGCTGCCGCTGCTGTCCGGGGTTTCGGCGGCGCCTTCGACGGTGGAGCTGTACGTGAACGACGTCCTGCGCAAGGTGTCGCAGGTGCCGGCGGGCCCCTTCGTCGTCGACAACAACCTGGGGCTCACCGGCAGCGGCGAAGCACGCCTGGTGGTGCGCGACGTGCTGGGACGCGAGGTCGTGGTCGTGCAGCCTTTCTTCACCAGCGTGCAACTGCTGGCGCCGGGGCTGGACGACTGGAGCGTCGAGGCGGGCTTCCTGCGCGAGAACCTGGGGCTTGCCAGCGCGGACTACGGCCAACCCTTCGCCGCCGGCACCTGGCGCCGTGGCGTGCGGCCCTGGCTCACCCTCGAAGGGCGCGCCGAAGCGACGCGGGCGCAGCGCACGCTGGGCGCCGGCGCGATCGCGGCGCTGCCCGGTGACCTGCTGGTGCGCGGCGCCTTCGCGCGCAGCATGAACGACCGCGTCGGCGACGGCGGCTTCTGGCTGCTGGCGTTCGAGCGCCAGTGGCTGCAGGCGGCGCTCACCGTGCAGGCCTCGGGCGCCAGCCGCGATTACCGCGAGCTGGGCCTGTCGGACCTGCAGTTCCCCACCCGCGCGCAGTTGGCCGCCAACCTCACGCGCCAGTTCGGCAACACCTCGCTGGGCATCGGCTTCGCGCGCATCGAACGGCACGACGCCGCGGCCGTGACGACGGTCGGCTTCAATTTCGGCTACCGCTTCGACGACAGCGCGGCCAGCCTCAACGGCAACCTGAGCAAGGTGCTGGGGGCCGGTGGCGGCACCTCCTTCGGCGTGACCCTGCAGGTGCCGCTGGACAACCACCGCTTCACGAGCTTCGCCTACAGCGGCCACGGCAGCGTGCACGACGTCTACGCCACTGCCACCCGCTTCCCGGGCGAACCCGGCGAGCTGGGCTGGCGCGTGCTGGGCGGCCGCCTCAACGAGGAGGCGCACGCCGAAGCAGGCGTGGACTTCGCCGGCACGCGCGGGCGCGTGTACGGCGACGTGAGCGCCTCGCCCTCGCAGCAGTCGCTGCGCCTGGGCGCCTCCGGCGGCATGGCCGCCGCCGCCGGTCGGGTCTTCTTCAGCCGCAGGCTGGAAGAGAGCTTCGCGGTCGTCGCGCTCAAGGGGTATCCCGGCGTGGGCGTCGGCCTCGGTTCCACGACGATGACGCAGACGGACGCGGACGGGATGGCCTTCCTTCCCTACCTGAGCCCCTACCAGTCCAACCAGGTGCGCCTGAACGCCCAGGACCTGCCGATCAGCGCCGAGCTCGATTCGATCGAGCGCGTGGTGGTGCCCTCCTGGCGCAGCGCGGTGCTGGTGGACTTTCCCGTGCGCAGCGGGCGCGCCGCGCTGGTGCGCATGCAGCAGGAGAACGGGGAGCCCGTGCCCGCCGGGGCCAAGGTGCAGGTCGAAGGCCAGAAGGAAGAGATCTATGTCGGCCGCCGCGGCGAGGCCTTCGTCACGGGCCTGCAAGCCGCCAATCGCCTGGACGTGCACTGGCCGGGCGGCCGCTGCAGCCTCGCGCTGGCGGTGCCTCCCGCGGCGAACGACGACGTGCTGCGCATCGGCCCGGTGCCATGCAGGAGTACGCGATGAAGACAGTGTGGCTGCGCATCCTGCCGGCGTTGCTCGCCTTGCTGGTGCTGCCGGGTGCGGCCCGGGCGGCGATCACCTGCACCAGCCTCGCGTCGCCGGGCGTGTCGATCAACTACCAGCCCAACACCCTGGCCACGCTGCAGGCCGTGTTCGCCGTCACCTGCACGCGCAACACGGGCGACCCCACGTCGGTGAGCTATTCGGTCAAGGCCGACAACGGCGGCAATCCGAGCGGCGTGAACAACAAGGCCACGCACGCGAGCGGCTCCACCATCCGCTACGACTTCTTCACCGCCTCCACCTGCGGGACCCAGTGGAAGGGGGGCATGACCGTCTCCGACACGATCACGTGGCCGGCGGGCGCGACCGGGCCGATCACCAAGCAGACCAGCTTCTGGGCCTGCATCGTGAGCGCGCAGGCGGCTCCGAGCAGCGGCGTGTACGCCGACAGCGTCGGCCTCACGCTCACGTACGGCGGCAACCAGACGCTGCCCGGCACCGTCGCGGTCAACATCTACGCGCCGGCACTGTGCACCGTGACCTCGCCGCCCGGCAACATCAGCCTGAGTTACGCAGCGTTCGGGGCGCAGGTAGCCGGCAGCACGACGATCGGCGTGAACTGCACCAGCGGCATGCCCTACACGCTCGGCACCGACGTGCCCGAAGGGGTGCTCAATGGCCTGCGCTACGTGCTCAGCCTCAGCGCCACGGCGCCCAACGGCATCGGCGCGCCGCAGACGCACACCGTCACCGCGACCATCCCGGCGGGGCAGGCCGGGACCTGCCCGAGCGGCAGCTGCAACGCCACCCGCACCCACACGCTGACGATCACATATTGACGCGGGGTTGACGTTCCGCAGTGCCGACGGCAGGGGCTCAGCCGGTAGAATCGTCCGGTTACCGCACGGTTACAGCGACCGTCCGCTCCATCGTCGTCCATCCCCAGGAACTGCCATGCCCCTCGTCTCCATGCGCGAACTGCTGGACCACGCCGCCGCCAACGGCTACGGCATTCCGGCCTTCAACGTCAACAACCTCGAACAGGTCCAGGCCGTGATGGAAGCGGCCAAGGAAGTGGGCGCCCCCGTCATCCTGCAGGCGAGCGCCGGGGCCCGCAAGTACGCCGGCGAGTCCTTCATCAAGCACCTGATCCAGGCCGCCCTGGAGGCCTACCCGCAGATCCCGCTGGTGATGCACCAGGACCACGGCCAGAGCCCGGACGTGTGCAAGGGCGCGATGGACCTGGGCTTCTCCTCGGTGATGATGGACGGCTCGCTCGAATCCGACGGCAAGACCATCGCCAGCTACGACTACAACGTCGACGTGACGAAGAAGGTCGTGGAGATGGCGCACAAGCTCGGCGTGACCGTCGAGGGCGAGCTCGGCTGCCTGGGCTCGCTGGAGACGATGCGCGGCGACAAGGAAGACGGCCACGGCACCGAGGCCACGATGACGCGCGACCAGCTGCTGACCGACCCGGAGCAGGCCGCCGACTTCGTCGAGAAGACGCAGCTGGACGCGCTGGCCATCGCCATCGGCACCAGCCACGGCGCCTACAAGTTCTCGCGCAAGCCCACGGGCGACATCCTGGCGATCGACCGCATCAAGGAGATCCACCGCCGCATCCCGACCACGCACCTGGTGATGCACGGCTCCTCCTCGGTGCCGCAGGAGCTGCTGGCGATCATCCGCCAGTACGGCGGCAACATGAAGGAAACGTACGGCGTGCCGGTGGAGGAGATCCAGGAAGCCATCAAGCACGGCGTGCGCAAGATCAACATCGACACCGACATCCGCCTGGCGATGACGGGGGCGGTGCGCAAGTTCATGGCCGAGAACCCCGAGAAGTTCGACATGCGCGACTGGATGAAGCCCGCGCGGGAAGCCGCCAGGCAGATCTGCAAGCAGCGCTACCTCGAGTTCGGCTGCGAAGGCCAGGCCGCCAAAATCAAGGCCCAGCCGCTGCAGGTGGTGGCCACGAAGTACGCGAAGGGCGAGCTGGCGCAGGTCGTGAAGTAGGCCCGGGTTCCACCCGCTTGCGATAATGGACGGCCCGCCGCGCTGCGGGCCGTTTTCTTTCGGATCCAGCCATGCCCACCGCCCTGCACACTTCCAACATCACCTCGCTGCCCCTGCTCGCCCGCGGCAAGGTGCGCGACAACTACGCCGTCGGCAGCGACCGGATCCTGATGGTGGCGAGCGACCGCCTCTCGGCCTTCGACGTGATCATGGGCGAGCCGATCCCGGGCAAGGGCGAGATCCTGACGAAGATGGCGCTGTTCTGGTTCGCGCGCCTCGGTCACATCTGCCCCAACCACCTCACCGGCGAGGCCCCCGAAAGCGTGGTCACGCCGTCCGAAGTGCCGCAGGTGCAGGGCCGCTCGATGCTGGTGCAGCGCCTGAAGCCCATCCTGGTGGAAGCGGTCGTGCGCGGCTACCTGGCGGGCAGCGGCTGGAAGGAGTACCAGCAGACGCAGTCGGTGTGCGGCGTGCCGCTGCCGGCGGGCCTGAAGAACGCGAGCAAGCTGCCCGAGCCGATCTTCACGCCGGCGGCGAAGGCGGCGAGCGGGCACGACGAGAACATCAGCTACGACAGGGTCGTGGAGATGATCGGGCCGCAGCTCGCGCAGCAGATCCGCGACCTGAGCATCCGCATCTACCGGGAAGCGGCGGACTTCGCGCTCACCAAGGGCCTGATCATCGCGGACACGAAGTTCGAGTTCGGCCTCGACGCGCAGGGCCGGGTGGTGCTGATGGACGAGGTGCTCACGCCGGACTCCTCGCGTTACTGGCCGGTGGAGGGCTACCAGGCCGCCTTCGCCGCCGGCGAGAACCCGCCCAGCTACGACAAGCAGTTCGTGCGCGACTGGCTGGAGAGCGTGAAGATCGACGGCCATCCCTGGGACAAGACGCCGCCCGCCCCGCGCCTGCCGCGCGAGGTGATCGAGAAGACCGCCGCCAAGTACCGCGAGGCGCTGGAGCGGCTCACCGCGCCCTGATTCGCGTGTAAAGGGCGCGCCGGCGCGCGCCCGCGGGCGCTATGCTGCCCCGATGAAGCCTGCCCTCCTGCTCCTTTTCGCGGTAGTCGCCGCGCCTGCACTGGCGCAAGGCGACGCCCAGTGCATCGTCGCCGGCCGTGTCAGCGACGGCCACTGGGCGCCGCGCTTGCAGGCGGTGCAGATGCGGGGCGCCGATGGCCGCGTGATCGCGCGCGCCGACCGGCAGTCGCTCGCCGCCGTCAAGAGCGCGGACCTCGCCCGCCCGGCGCTGCTGTCCCGCTGTGACGGCGACCGCCCGCTGGCGAGTGGCGACAGCGAAGCGGCCGGCCGCAAGACGCCGGTGCCCGCGCTTTCGCGCGGCGTGGTGGAAGTGGAAGGCGTGAGCTTCCCCAAGCTGCGCACGGGCGGCGAGCTGGTGGAACTGCGGGTGCGGGTTCCGGCGGAGCGGGTGGTGAGCGTGACGCGCTAGGCATTCCGCAGGCCGGGATGACGCGCGGAGCGGCTCAAGCGTAGGCTGGTGGTGACGCGCGAAGCGCGGGAACCCCAGCGCTGGGGTTCGCGCGCTGGCGCGGCTCACCGCCAGCCTACCGACGCCGTGCCGCCGTTCCGCTCACGACAGCACGACCGAAGACAACCGCCTCCGGTACGTCGCCACCGTCGCGTCCTCCGGCGGCACCTGGCCTTCGGCCACCTTCGGTTTCGGCGGCTCGATGATCTCCAGGATCGCGATGTAGGTCTTGCGCGCCAGGTCCTCGCTCCACGCCTTGTCGCGCATCAGGATCTCCAGCAGCTCGTCCATCGCCGCCGTCCAGCGCTGCTGCGCCACCAGCAGCCGCGCGCGGTCGAAGCGGGCCTGGAAGTCGCGCCGGTTGGCGGCGATCTTCGCGTCCAGGTCGGCGGGTGACTGGTGCTGCACGGCAAAGGAGAGGGCGTCGAACCAGCGCGCCAGCGCATCGAGGCGGCGCGAGACGCCGGCCTTGTTCGCCACCGGCTCGAAGGCGCGCCGCGCATCCGCCTCGCGGCCGGCCAGCAGCAGCGCCTTGACGTAGTCGAAGCGCGCGTCGTCGTTGGCCGGGTCGGTGGCCACCGCGTGCTGCAGCTTTTCCAGCTGCGCCGCGGGGTCGGCGTCGGCGGGCTCCTCCGGCAACGGTTCCTCCTCCTCCTGCTCGCCTTCCAGCGCCTGCACGTGCTTGTCGAGGAATTCACGCACCTTGCCTTCGGGCAGCGCGCCCATGAAGCCGTCGACCGGCTGGCCGTTCTTCATCAGGACGATGGTCGGTATGCTGCGGATGCCGAAGGCGCCGGCCAGCTGCTGCTCCTCGTCGGAGTTGACCTTGGCCAGCTTGAAGGCGCCGGCGTATTCGGTTTCCAGCTTCTCCAGGATCGGCCCGATGGACTTGCACGGGCCGCACCAGGGCGCCCAGAAATCCACCAGCACGGGCTGCTTCAGCGAGGCGGCGATCACCTCCTGTTCGAAGTTCTCGATGGTGACGTCGATCATGGCCGGGGTCCCTCCGCTGTCAAAAAGTAAAATTCGGGGTTCTTTGCAGGAATTCTATGGACAAGAGCGCAAGCGGCGTGACGGTAGGGGTCGTGATGGGCTCCAGCAGCGACTGGGAGACCCTCCAGCACGCGGTGCAGATCCTGCAGGATTTCGGCATCGCCCACGAGGCGAAGGTGGTCTCCGCCCACCGCATGCCGGACGACATGTTCGCCTATGCCGAGGCGGCCGCGGGCCGCGGGCTCAGGGCGATCATCGCCGGGGCCGGCGGCGCGGCGCACCTGCCGGGCATGCTGGCCGCCAAGACGACGGTGCCGGTGCTGGGCGTGCCGGTGGCCAGCCGGCACCTGCAGGGGGTCGATTCGCTGCACAGCATCGTCCAGATGCCCAAGGGCATTCCCGTCGCCACCTTCGCCATCGGCGCGGCCGGCGCGGCGAACGCGGCGCTGTTCGCGGTCGCGATGCTCGCCTGCGAGGATGCCTCCCTGCGCACGAAGCTGGAGGCCTTCCGCCAGCAGCAGACCGAGGCCGCCCGCTCGATGACGCTGCCGCCGCCCAGGGATCCCGCATGACCATGGTGCTTCCGGGTGCCACCCTGGGCGTGATGGGCGGCGGCCAGCTCGGTCGCATGTTCGTGCATGCCGCCCAGCGCATGGGCTACTTCACCGCGGTGCTCGATCCCGACGAGAGCAGCCCCGCCGGCCGCGTGAGCCACTGGCACGTGCGCAGCGACTACCTCGACGAGCTGGGGCTCGCGAAGCTGTGCGGCCACAGCGACGCGATCACGACCGAATTCGAGAACGTGCCCGCCGCGGCGCTGGCCCGGCTGGCCGAACACCGGCCCGTGTCGCCGGCGGCCGCCGCCGTCGCCATCGCGCAGGACCGCGCCGAGGAAAAGGCGCACTTCACGCGCTGCGGCGTGCCGTGCGCGCCGCACGCGGTGATCACGGGCGAGGACCAGCTTGCGGCCATCGGCGACGAGCTCTTCCCCGGCATCCTGAAGACGGCGCGCCTCGGTTACGACGGCAAGGGGCAGGTGCGCGTCACCTCGCGCGCCGACCTGCCCGCCGCGTGGGAGAGCCTCAAGCGCGCCGACTGCGTGCTGGAGAAGATGCTGCCGCTGGCCTTCGAATGCTCGGTGGTCGTGGCGCGCGGCGCCGACGGCGTGATGGTGCACCTGCCGGTGCAGCGCAACCTGCATCGCGGCGGCATCCTCGCCGTCACCGAGGTGCACGAGCAGTGCGTGCCGGCCGCCCTCGGCCTGCGCGCCATCGAGGCGGCCAAGGCCATCGCCGAAGGCCTGCAGTACGTCGGCGTGCTGTGCATCGAGTTCTTCGGGCTGGAGGACGGCTCGCTGGTGGTCAACGAGATGGCGCCGCGGCCGCACAACAGCGGCCACTGGAGCATCGAAGGCGCGGACGTCTCGCAGTTCGAGCTGCAGGTGCGCACCCTGGCCGGCCTGCCGCTGGTGCAGCCGCGCCAGCACAGCCCGGCGCTGATGCTGAACCTGCTGGGCGACCTGTGGTTCCCCGCCGGCGCGGCGAACGCGCGGACGCCCGACTGGGCGAGCGTCCTGACCCTGCCCGGCACCCACCTGCACCTGTACGGCAAGACCGAGGCGCGGCCCGGACGCAAGATGGGGCACCTCACGCTCACCGGCCCCACCGCCGCCTCCGTGCGCGAGACCGCGCTCGATGCGGCGCAGCGCCTGGGCATCGAGGCTTTCTGAATCCATGATCCTCGACGGCCGGCAGGACAGCTCCATCGCCGAAGCGGCGCGCGTGCTCGCCGCAGGCGGGCTCGTGGCCTTCCCCACCGAGACCGTGTACGGCCTGGGCGCCGACGCGGGCAGCGACGAAGCGGTGGCCGGCATCTTCGCCGCCAAGGGCCGCCCGAGCGACCATCCGCTGATCGTGCACGTGCCCGACGCCGCGGCCGCGGGCCGCTTCGCCGCCAGCATCCCGCCCGTGGCGCAGCGCCTCATGGACGCCTTCTGGCCCGGCCCGCTCACGCTGATCCTGCCGCGCCGCCCCGAGACGGGCCGCGCCGCCGCCGGCGGGCAGGACACGATCGGCCTGCGCTGCCCGCAGCATCCCGTCGCCCACGCGCTGCTCCTGGCCGCCGCGCGCGCGACGCCACCGGTGTTCGGCGTCGCCGGGCCGAGCGCCAACCGCTTCGGCCGCGTGAGCCCCACCACGGCGGCGCACGTCGCGAGCGAATTCGGCGCCGACTTGCTGGTGCTCGATGGCGGGCCCACCACGGTGGGCATCGAGTCGGCGATCGTGGACTGCAGCCGCGGCGTGCCGGTGCTGCTGCGCCCCGGCACCCTGGCACGCGCGCAGATCGAGGCCGCCTGCGGCGAGCGCGTGTGGCTGCCCGAGGAACGCGCCGAGGCGGCCCCCCGCGCCTCCGGCACGCTGGCTTCCCACTACGCGCCGAATGCGCGGGTGCGCCTGATGGACGCCCGGGCGCTGCAGACCGCGCTGGACGTGCTCGGCTCCGACGCCGCCGCCGTCGCGGTGTACGCGCGCAGCACGCTGCGCACCCGCACGCCGCACTACCGGCGCATGCCCGACGACGCCGCGGAGACGGCGCGCCAGCTGTTCGCGGTGCTGCGCGAGTTCGACGCCGCCGGCGTCAAGCTGATCTGGGTCGAGGCGCCGCCCGAGGCGCCCGAATGGGAGGGCGTGCGCGATCGCCTGCGGCGAGCGGCGGCCGGCTGAGCCGCGTTCCTGCTCCCTTACGAGCGGTTTACCCGCCCTCGGTACACTCGCCGGTTTCATCGGAGATTTCCATGGCAACTCAGTGGTTGCGTCGCCCGTGGCTGATCGCCGCCTGCGCCAGCGCCCTGCTGCTCGCCGCCTGCGGCGGCGGCTCGATCGTTTCCAGCTTCGTTCCCACCCGCGTCGTCGCCTTCGGCGATGCGATGGCCGACCTCGGCCAGAACGGGAGACGCTTCACGGTCAACGACAGCGCCGTCAACAACTGGACCCAGTTCGTCGCCAACGGCTTCGGCCTGCCGCTGGCCGCCAGTGCCAGCGGTGGCCTGTCCTTCGCGCGTGGCAATGCGCGCGTGACGGCGACGACGGACGCGGCCGGCAACACCGGCACGCCCTCGGTCACGCAGCAGATCGATGCCTTCCTCGGCTCGAACACGCTGACCGGGAACGACCTGGTCCTGGTGAGCGCCGGCACCTCGGACGTGATCGTCCAGGCGAAGGCCGCGATGGACGGCACCATCAGCGAAGCGCAGGCGCAGCAGAACGTGCAGCAGGCCGCCGACGAACTCGCCGCGCAGGTGCGCCGGCTGGTGAACGCGGGCGCGAAGCACGTCGCCGTGGTGGGGCCCTACAACCTGGGCCGCTCGGCCTGGGCGGTGGAAACGGGCCGGGCCGCCCTGCTGGAGCGCCTGAGCGCGGTGTCCGGCAATACCGGCGCCAACCAGCCGCGCAGCTTCAACGAGCGGCTGCTGATCTCGATGGTGGACCTCGGCGCGACCGTGCTCTACATCGACGCCGCGCTCGAATACAACCTGGTCACGGCCAACCCGGGCTCCAGCGGTTTCGAACTCACGAACGCCAATACGGTGGTGTGCACCTCGGTGGATCCCGGCCCGGGCATCGGGACCGGCGCGGGCCAGGTCAATTCCAACCTGTGCACGCCGGCCACGGTCACGGCGGGCGCGGACTACAACAAGTTCCTGTTCGCCGACCGCGTGTATCCCACGCCGCGCGGCCACGTGATCTTCGGCGACTTCGCCTTCAACCGCATCCGCGAGCGCTGGTAACTCACTTTCCCTGGCCGTAGGCGATCTTCATCAGCAGGATCCCGCCGGCCAGGGCGAAGGTGATCGCGTTGGCGATCACGATCGGCCACGCGGCCATCATGAGGCCGTACAGCAGCCACAGGCCGACGCCGAGGGTGAAGACGCCGTACATGCCCAGCGAGATCCCGCGCACGTCGCGCGTGCGGAAGGTCAGCCAGGCCTGCGGCACGAAGCTGCAGGTCGTGAGGAACGCCGCCGCGTACCCGATCGCCTCCGTGGCGCTCATGGCAGCCGTGCCGCCCATTCGACCAGGGCCTGCGCGGCGTTGCGGATCACGCCGGCGCGGCGGGGATGGTTGGCGATCGCCACCAGGATCCAGCGGCGGCCGTTGGCGCCATGCACGTAGCCGGCGACCCCCGACACCTCGTTGAGGCTGCCCGTCTTCAGGTGCGCCAGGCCGACGTTCTGGCGCTGCCGGCGCAGGGTGCCGTCCAGACCCAGCGCGGGCAGCGAAGCGGCCAGGTCCGGCATCAGCGGCGACACCCAGGCGGCCTGCAGCAAGGCCCCGAGCTGGCGCGCCGTCATGCTCTCGAAGCGCGACAGGCCCGAACCGTTCTCCGTCACCGGGGGTTCGCTGCCGAAGCGATCGCGCCACCAGGCGCGCAGCACCTCGCGCGAGCCCTCGAAGGTGCCGGTGCCGCGCTGCTGCAGGCTCAGCGTCAGGAAGACCTGCTGCGCCATCACGTTGTTGCTGTACTTGTTGATGTCGCGCACCACCTCGGCGAGCGGCGGCGAGGCGAACTCGAACGCGGGCTTCGATGCTGGCGGCACGCTGCCGTCGCGCACGCCGCCACGCAGCTGTCCGCCCATGTCGCGCCACATGGCGGCCACCGCCCGCAGCGTGTAGCCGGCGGGGTCGGGAAAGGCGAGCTGCCAGACCCGTTCGCCGCAGGAAGCGGGGAAGCGGCCGGCGAAGCGGACCTGCGAGAGGTTGCTGAAGTCCGCGGCCAGCGCCGTGATCCAGTCGCCGCAGTCGGTGCCCGTGGCGAGAGGCACCGCGGCCGGCCACTGCACGCCGGCGAGCGGCGGGTCGGCGCGCACGCGCGCGGCGCCGTTGGCGGGCGTGATGGTCAGCGTCACGGCCTTGTAGTTCACCAGCAGCGCGTCCGGGCTGGCGTTGTAGGGGCGCAGGGGCTGGCCGTCGAAGGCGGCCGGGTCGTGCGGCGGCAGGGCGAAGGCGCTGCGATCGAGCACGATGTCGCCGGCGATGCTGCGCACCCCGAGCGACTGCACCTGGTGCAGCAGCAGCCACAGCCGCTCGATCACGAGCTTCGGGTCGCCCTGGCCCTTGATCACCAGGTTGCCCTGCAGCACCCCGTCGCGCACCGGGCCGTCGAAGTAGACCGGCGTCGTCCAGGTGAAGGTGGGCCCCAGCAGCTCCAGCGCCGCGAAGGTGGTGGCCAGCTTGGCGATCGAGGCGGGATTGACCGGCGCGTCGATGCGGTGGGCGATGCGGGGTGGCCCGCCTTCGGCCGGCGCGACCAGCACCGTGACCGCATCGCGGGGCAGCTCGCCCTGCGCCAGCACCGCCTCGATCTCCGGCGGCAACGGCTGGGCCAGCGCCTGCGCACCCGCCCAGGCGAGCAGGCAGCAGGCGAGGCGGAACCAGCGCGGCATGCGCGCCATTATGGGTTCGGCGAAGCTTCGATAATGGCGCACCGCACGGGATCCACTTGAAACTGCTCGCCTTCGACACCAGCACCGAAACCCTGTCCATCGCCCTCGCGAGCGGGCCGGGCCGGCCGCTGCTGGAGTTCACCGGGCCGGGCGGCGCCCAGGCTTCGGCCACGCTGATCCCGGCCATCGAGGACCTGCTGGCGCGCTCGGGCCTAGCCTTGCAGGCGCTGGACGCCATCGCCTTCGGCCACGGGCCGGGCTCCTTCACCGGCCTGCGCACGGCCGCGGCGGTCGCGCAGGGCCTCGGTTTCGGCGCCGGCGTATCCGTGCTGCCGATCGGCACGCTGCTGGCCATCGCGGAGGAAGCGCACGGCCTTGCCGGCGTGACCCAGGTCGTCGCCATGCTGGACGCCCGGATGGGCGAGGTGTACTTCGCCGCCTACGAGCGCGTGGGCGAGGCCTGGGTGACCCGGACGCCTCCCGCGCTCGGCCGGCCGGAGGACGCGCAGGTGCCCCCGGGCTGGGCCATCGCCGGCAACGTGCTGGACCTGCATGGCGAACGCCTGCCAGCCGCGGCCGCGCGGGTGGCGGCGCAGCCCACGGCCCGCGCCGTGTTGCGCCTGGCCCCCGCGGCGCTGGCGGATGGCCGCCCGCACGAGGCGGCGCAAGCCCTTCCGCTCTACATCCGCGACAAAGTGGCGCAAACTACGGAAGAGCGCGCCGCCGAGCGGGCGCGCAAGGACCTGCGCCGCGCCGCGGCGGATTCTTCTTCATGAGCGCCGTATTCAAGACCGTCGAAGCGGGTTTCGAACCCATGACCGACCTGAGGCTCGACGAGGTCGTGGCCATCGAGCGGCGCGCCTACGGCCACCCGTGGACGCGCGGCAACTTCTCGGATTCCCTGCGTTCTGGCTACCAGGCCCAGCTGCTGTGCGCGGGCGACGTGGTGATCGGCTACTTCGTCGCCATGCTGGGCGTGGACGAGGTGCACCTGCTGAACATCACCGTGGACGTGCCTTTCCAGGGGCAGGGCTGGGGCCGCGTGATGCTGGATGCGATCTCGCTGTGGGCGCGGGCCCAGAACGCCCACTGGGTCTGGCTGGAAGTGCGCACGAGCAACGAGCGCGCGCAGGACGTGTACGAACGTTATGGCTACCGGCGGGTGGGTGAACGCAAGAACTACTACCCGGCGGACCATGGGCGCGAGGACGCGATCGTCATGAGCTACAAGCTGTGAGCCTCGACCTCGGCGACAGGCAGCGGGGAATGCTGCGCGAGATCGGCATCGAGCTGTTCTGGCCCGCGGCGGAGGTGCGCGAGGAAGCGCCTGCGGAGCAGCCCGTGCAGCTGGCGCCGACGCAGGTGGCGCCGATCGCCGAAGCCCCCGTGCGAGCCCGCCCACCCGAGCCCGTTGCCCCGCCGCAGCGCCAGGCACCCGCCATCGCCGAAGCCCCCCTGCGCCAGCGCATCCCCGGCGTCGCCGGCATGGAATGGGAAGCGCTGGCCGGCGCGGTGGCCGAGTGCCGCGCCTGCCGCCTGTGCGAAGGCCGCACGAAGACCGTCTTCGGCGTCGGCGACCTGCAGGCCGACTGGATGGTGATCGGCGAGGCGCCCGGCGAGACGGAGGACCTGCAGGGCGAACCCTTCGTCGGCCAGGCCGGCAAGCTCCTGGACAACATGCTGGCGGCGCTGGGCGTGCGCCGCGGGCAGGGCGTGTACATCGCCAACGTGCTCAAGTGCCGGCCGCCCGGCAACCGCAATCCCCTGCCGGAGGAGATCGCGCAGTGCGAGCCCTTCCTGCGCCGGCAGGTCGAACTGCTGCGGCCGAAGATCATCCTGGCCATGGGCCGCTTCGCCGTACAGACGCTGCTGCAGACCACCGAGCCCGTGGGCAAGCTGCGCGGGCGCGTGCATCGCTACAACGACGTGCCCCTGGTGGTCACCTACCACCCCGCCTACCTGCTGCGCAACCTGCCGGACAAGGCCAAGGCCTGGGCCGACCTGTGCCTGGCGCAGAGCGTCATGCGCGGGCTCGCATAGGCAGGTAGGCCTGCGGCCCCATCGTGCGGGCCCGGTAATCGATCCCGCTGAAGGCCGCGAAGTCGGCCAGCGTGCGCATCGCGCCGAGCCCGTACACGCCCAGGTCCTTCCCCGCGACCAGCCGCGCCAGCCGCGCGCGCGAGTGCCGCTCCCGCGTCCACCAGTCCACCTCGCGGTCCGCGTCGTGCGCGGCATCCCAGTGCAGGGGCCGCGCCGGCGCGTCGGGCCCCGGCTCGTTGTACTGGTGGTGGATCGGCAGGTCGGGGATGTGGAACACGTCCCAGCCGTGCGTGTAGAGGCGCAGCGCCAGCGCCTGTTCCTCGCCGTGGAAGTACAGCCAGGGGTCGTACGGGAACTGCTGCACGATGCGCCCCGGCGCGAACAGGCAGCCGGCGCCGACGTGGAAGGCCGGCAGCGGCGCGTCCGTGTCCACCGGATGGGCCTGGAAGGGCAGCACCGGATGCCCGGCCTCGAACGACGCGCCGGGCTTCACGACCTGCGCGAGCACGCCGCGCGTGAGCGTGTCGCGCACGACCCCGCCTTGCACCAGCCGGAACGCCGCCGGATAGGTGGAGATCGCGAGCGGGCGGCCCGGCGCGCCGAGCGCGCGGGCGGCGGCGACCAGGCGCTCGTCCCAGCCCGCATCGAAGTCCATGTGCGCATCGAGCTGCAGGAACCATTCCTCGCCCTCGTGCAGCGACATCGCGATCGCGCGCGCCCAGCACGGGCCGCGCGCATCCTCGACGCCGAGTCGCACCTGCGACAGCCGGCAGCCGCCGCCCGGATGCGCCACGCGCGGCGTGCCCGCCGGCGACTGGTCCACGACGCCGAAGTGCAGCCGCCGGGGATCGGCCGCCGCCGCCACCGCGCGCCGCAGCGTGAAGGCAAGGACCGGATCGCAATACGACGCGATGCTGACGAACAGGCGCATGGCAACTTTGTCACGCCATGTTATCAACGGCGCCACAGGCATCCGTCACCGGTGGCATTGCGGACCGTTCTGGCGCCGTGCTACCGTCGAACTCCACAGAGGGCAGGCCGCGCATCGTCCGCAAGGCGGAGGCGGCAGGCGGGTTCAGCGAGGGCACGAAGCCGTCGGCGCGAGGACAATGCGGGCGGCAGCAGGAGAAGAACATGGCCAGCATTTCGACCAGGTCCGACCGGCGCTTCCGGCCGACGGCGGTGATGCTCGCGGTCGCCGCCGCTTGCGCGATGCCCCCCTACGCCTGGGCCCAGCCCGCGCCGACGACGGTGCCTGTGCTCGATCAGGTGAGGCTGGGGACCGCCACGCCGACGACGGGGGGCACGCCGACCAATCCCGTGCTGACGGTGGTCACCGACCACAGGACGCCGGCTGGCGCGCCGACCACCCACACCGTGATCGACTGGAAGTCGTTCTCCATCGGAAGCCAGGCGCAAGTCGTCTTCACGCAGCCGGATGCCGCCAGCCTCTCCATCAACCGCGTGGTGACGACCGCCAGCCCTTCCGAGATCTACGGGCGGCTGTCCTCCAACGGCAGGCTGGTGCTGGTGAACCAGGCCGGCATCACCATCGGCCCGAACGTCGCCGTGGACACCGCGGCCTTCACCGCTTCCACGCTGTGGATGACGGATGCGGATGCGATCAACGGCAGGATGCGTTTCGGCGTCGACACCGCGAGGGGCGTGCCCGGTGGGCTGTTCGTCCGCGGCGCGATCACGGCCACCGGCGACGTGATCCTGATCAGCCCGCATATCGAGGTCGATGCCCGCACGACCGACAACCCGGCGGGCGGCGCGATCGTCAGCACGGACGGCGGCAGGGTCGTGCTCGCGGCCGGCCAGAGCGTCGACGTCACCGGTCCCGGCCTGGAAGGCATCGTGATGACCCTTCCCGCCGGCAGCGAGGCGATCAACCTCGGCACGCTCAGCGGCGATGCCGTCGCGATGTTCGCCGGCAGCCTGACCCACAGCGGATTCATCAGCGCCAACACCGTGTCCACCGCGGGTGGCAAGGTGAGGCTGGAGGCGCGCGCCGGCGACGCGCAGGTCGACGGCTTCGTCAGCGCCTTTCCCCGCTTCAACCAGGACGGCACGTTCGCGCCGGGCACCATCGACGTGAGCGCCACCGGCAGCATCACGGGTGCGGGGAACTATTTCGCGCCCGGGGCCGCCGTCACGCTCACGGCCAGCGGCGGCTCGCTCGCGTTCGGCTCCATCCACTCGCGCGGCTCGTTCTCCGGCCTGGCCGGGGGCACCGTGACGCTGAGCGCACGCAAGGACATCTCCGGCTTCTCCATCGATGCGAGCGCTTCGCCGTTCTGCTGCAGCGACGTCGGCGCGCGGGCCGGCGACGTCAAGGTCGAATCGGCCGACGGCAACATCGTCCTGGGCGGGATCCTCGCCGAAGGCGGCCTGGGCGCCAGCGGGGGCGACGGCGGCAGCATCACCCTGCGGGCCCTGGGCAGCAGCGCGGGCGCCGGCAGCGTCACGCTGACCGGGCTGATCTTCGGAACCGTCGTCATTGCCGGCCAGGAGGTCTTCCTGCCCAAGTTCCTGTCGGCACGCGGCGGCGAGGCGTTCGGCGGGTCCACCGCGCCCGGGCCCAAGGGCGGCAAGGGAGGCTCCGTCCTGGTGGAGGCGCGTTCCATCACGATGAACGGCACCGTGCCCGACCCGAGCCTGGGCAGCACCGGCGGCAGCGTCCCCGGCACGAGCCTGGGGACCGGGATCAGTGGCGTCGTCGATGTCAGCGGCGGCTCTGCCAGCCTGGGCAGCGCCGGCGGCGGCAACGCGGGGACCTTGACCCTCTCTGCCACCGGCGGCGACCTCAGCATGCCCGCCGGCCTGCTCCTTGCGGCCGGCGGCAACGGGCTGACCGGCGGGGCAGGCGGCACGGTGAGCGCGAAGGCCACCGGCCTGCTCACGCTGGGCGACATCCTGGCCGGCGGCGGCACGGCCTCCGATTTCGGCAGCGAAGGCATCGCCGGTGCAGGTGGGCGCGTGTCGCTGCAGGCCGGCGGCGACCTCACGGCGCGCCTGATCGACGTCAGCGGCGGCCTGGCGGCCTTCAGCAGTCCCGAACTCGCCGGCGGCACCGGCGGCGCCGGCGGCGCCGTGGACGTTGCGTCCCAGGGCGGCAGCGTCTCGCTGGCGGGTGTCTTCGCCAGCGGCGGGACCGGTTTCGATTCCGAGAACGGCATTACCGGAGTGGGCGCGCAGGCGGGCGGGGCGGGCGGCAGCGTCACCATCGCGGCCGCCGGCAACGTGTCGGTCACGGCACAGAGCGCGGATGGCGCGCTGTTCGGCATCCTGGCCGACGGCGGCAACGGCAGCACGCAGGCGGGCAATGGCGGCACGGTCGACCTCCGCGCGGGCGGCACCATCGCCATCGCCGGCGGGCTCGCTCCCGAAGCCCAGGATTCCCTCTCCGGCATCCGCGCCGTCGGCGGCGCAGGCGCGCAGGCGGGCAGCGGCGGCAGCGTCACCCTGCAGGCGCGCGACGGCTTCACCCTCCCCTTCATCGACGTGTTCGGCGGCATGGGGACGGCGCAGTCCGCCGCCGGGGCCGGCGGCAGCATCAACCTCGTGCGCACGGCGGGCGACCTGGTCCTCGACGGCAGCCTGCGGCTCGATGCGCGCGGCGGCGAGGCGGACAGCACCGGGCCGCGCGGCACCGGCGGCGCGATCACGCTGGCGGCCAACGCCGGCGCCGTGCGGCTGCGCACGCCGCAGCTGTTCGCGGGCGGCCAGGGCGCGTCCGGCTCCTTCGCCGCGACGGGGACGTCGGTCGAGGTCGAAGGCGACTTCACGCTCGACGCCGCCTGGAACAACGGCGCGCTGGTCAACATCACCGGGGCGAGCGTCGCCGCGCTGGCCGGGCCCTTCAACAATCTCGCCGCGGGCGTGCTGGCCGGCACCGGCACCGTCCGCGTCGCCGACGGCGCCGGCACCATCGACAACAAGGGCACCATCGCCCCCGGCGGCGACGGCAGCATCGGCACCTTGTCGCTCGAAGGCAACCTGGTGATGCAATCGGGCTCGACGCTCGCGGTGGACCTGCAGTCCGCGGCGGCCTTCGACCAGCTCAAGGTATCCGGCTCGGCCACGGCGGACAACACCAGCTTCGTGAAGGTCCGGTATGCGCCGTCCGCCACGCTCGCGCCGGGCGGCAGCGTCGCCGTGCTGCAGGCTGGGAGCCTCACGGCGGCGAGCGCGCCGCAGGTGACCGAGGCTGCGGGCACGACGCGTCCGGCCGGAGTGGGGAGCGTCGTTGCCAGCACGGCCGCGCCGCGCGTGCTGCTCACCGCCGTCGCGCCGCCGCCCCCGCCGCCTCCTCCGCCACCGCCGCCGCCTCCCCCGCCCGTCGTCGAGGACGGCGGCCAACTCGACCGCCCGGAGGTGCGCGAGGTGTTCGACCTCACGACCGACTTCGCGCAGGACTTCGACCGGCTGGTCGACCAGGGCCGACCGCCGAGGCGGCGCGACCGCGACCACGGCCGCGACGACATCGTCCTCACCGACAACACGTGCAAACCCTGAGTCGGCTGTCAAGTCGTCGCAATCACGACCCCGCCGCGCCCGACGCTCGCTACACTGCGTAAGCAAAGGCAACGACGGGGTGCAGCCGCCGTCGCGACAATGATTCTCCAGGGGGCCTTGCTGTAGGTGTCCCGCCGCGGGAGCGGCGCCGGGCAGGAGGTCGTCATGGCCATCATCGAAACCTGTGACAGGATGTCGCGGCAGCAGCGCGTCCGTCGTGACCCCGTCGCCGCCGGCTTCCGGCCCTCGACCGCGGTCCTCGCGCTCGCCGCCGCGTTCGGCCTGCAGGCCACCCCGGCCGGCGCGCAGCCGAGCGGGGGCGTCGCCATCCACGGCAGCGCGAGCTTCGCCACCAGCGGCAACCGCTTCACCGTGACGACCCGCAACGGCCCGGGCACGAACCACTCGGCGCTGAACTGGCAGAGCTTCTCGGTGCCGGCGGGCACCACCACCGAGTTCGTGCAGCCGGGAGCGGGCAGCACCTCGATCAACCGGGTGGTCGCGAACAACCCGTCGTCCATCTTCGGCACCTTGCACTCCAACGGCCGGCTGGTGCTGGTCAATCCGGCAGGCATCACCGTGGGCACCGGTGCGGTCGTCGACACCGCCGGCTTCACGGCCTCCACGCTCGCGATGAGCGAGGCCGATGCGGTCGCCGGCCTGCTGCGCTTCGGCGGCAACGGCGCCCCGTTGAAGGTGGAAGGCGGCGCCGTGGTGCGCGCGCAGGGCGGCGACGTCGTGCTGATCGCGCCGCAGGTCCACACGGCGGCCGATGCGCTCGTCCAGAGCGATGGCGCAACGCTGCTGCTGGCGGGCCGCAAGGTGGAGATCACCGGCCGCGGGCTCGAGGGCATCCGCATGGAGGTGCAGGCGGGCAGCGAAGCGGTCAACCTGGGCACGCTGCAGGGCGATGCGGTCGGCATCTTCGCCGGCACGCTGCGGCACAGCGGCCTCGTGCAGGCGCAGTCCGCCAGCGTGCAGGGCGGCAAGGTGGTGCTGAAGGCGGCGGACGACGCGGTGGTCGCCGGCGCCGTCACGGCGCGCGCGGGCGCCAGGGGCGGCGCCATCGACGTGCTGGCGCAGCACGTGGCCCTGCAGGTCGGCGCCACGCTCGATGCGAGCGGCCCCGCGGGCGGCGGGCAGGTCCGCATCGGCGGCGACTACCAGGGCGGCAACGCGCAGGTCCCGAACGCGACGCGCACCGAAGTCGATGCGCAGGCGCTGGTGCGCGCCGATGCGACGCAGCAGGGGGACGGCGGCCGCGTGATCGTGTGGGCCGACGAGGCGACGGCGATGCAGGGCCGCATCTCCGCCCGCGGCGGGCCGCAGGGCGGCAACGGGGGGTTCGCGGAGGTGTCGGGCAAGCGGTCGCTGGCGTTCGGCGGCAGCGCGGACCTGCGCGCGCCGCAGGGAAAGGCAGGCACGCTGCTGCTGGATCCCGACGACTTCTGCATCGGCGAGGTGTGCGGTCCGGCGCTCCCCGCGCTGCTGACGCACTTGCTCAACGAGCAGCTCGAACGCTCCGACGTGCACATCTCCGTCGGGCTCAGCGACGTGATCGGCGGCCGGATCACGGTGGTGCCCGGTGTGCCGATCTCGTGGACCTCGGGCAACCGGCTCACGCTGGAGGCGCGCAACACGATCAGCCTGGCAGGCGACATCACCGCGGTCAGCCCCGCCGGCGTCACCAACGGCGGCCTGCACCTGTCCAGCCTCACCGGCGATGTCGTGCAGCTGCCCGGCTCCGTGGTGCGCGTCGACCAGGTGCTGCTGCAGGCCGGCGGCAAGGTGGACCTGGCCGGCGCCAACCGCGTGAACACCCTCGCGGGCAGCGCCGGCACCGGCTTCACCTTCAGCAACGCGCAGTCGCTCACGATCGGACCGGTGTTCGACTGCTTCTGCTCCGGCATCGGCACCGGCCTCGACGGCCCGGTGCAGCTCACGACGACGGCGGGCGACCTGCTCGTTCGCAGCCAGGTCTCGGGCAGCGGCGTCACGCTGCAGGCCGCGGGCAACGTGGACATCCAGGACGCGCAGGTGTTCTCCGGCGCGGCCGTGCATGTGACGGCCGGCGGCGATGCGCTGTTCGGCCCGGGTACTTCCTTCAACACCTTCCGCGGCCCCATCGACGTCACGGCGGGCGGCAGCATCGCAGGCAGCGCCAGCTTCTCCACCAACGGCAGCGCGGCCGGCACGGTGACGCTCACGGCCACCGAGGGCGGGATCAGCTTCTCCTCGATCCAGTCGAGCGGCTCGTTCTCCGCCGGCCGCGGCGGCGACGTGACCCTGCAGGCGAAGGGCAGCATCGTGGGCGGCTCGATCCAGGCGAACGGCAGCGCGCAGACGGCGCTGCGCAGCGGCCGCGGCGGCGACGTGCACGTGAGCTCCAGCGCCGGCAACATCGACATCGGTTTCATCAACGCCGATGGCGGCTTCGGCTTCGAGGCGGCCGGCGGCAACGGCGGTGCCATCGTGCTGGCGGCCCCCTCCACGGCCGCGGGCGCGGGCCGGGTGCAGGTGCGCAGCTCTCTGTCCGCGGACGGCGGCAGCGCACAGTCTCTCGCCGGCACCGGGGGCTTCGCGGGCGGCGCGGGCGGCAGCGTCAGCGTGACGGCCGGCAACGACATCGTGATCGGCTCGCACGAGGTCGAATTCGACAGTGCAGGCTTCGTGCGCGCGGCGGGCGGCTTCGGCACATCCCCCAGCCTCGGCGCGGGCGAGGGGGGCGCGGGCGGCGCGGTCACGCTCACTTCGCTGGCAGGCGGCATCGAACTGGTGAGCGCCGGCTCCAGCATCGCCGTGCACGGCGGCGGCGGCACGCGTGGCGGCGACGGCGGCACGATCCTGCTGCAGGCCGCCAAGGACGTGTCGGTCGGTGCGCTGCTCGCGAGCGGGGGCCCCGAGAGCGGCGAGGGCCTCGCGCCGGGCGGCGGCGCGGGCGGCGGCATCGGCGTGAGCGCCGGCGGCGACATCACGCTCGGCTCGTTCGCCATCGCCGAAGGAGCCGGCAGCGGCTTCGGCGCGGCCGGGCATGGCGGCACCATCAGCTTCGCCTCGAGCGCGGGCGCGATCCACGCCGGCGATGCGTTCATCAGCGTGGACGGCGGCAGCGGCGTCACGGCGGGTGCGGGCGGCAGCGCTGTCTTCACGGCCGCCGGCGATATCGCGCTGGCCAATGTGCAGGCCAGGGGCGGCTCCAGCAGCGGCGCACCGGGCGGCCTGGGCGGCAGCGTCCACGCGACATCCGCCGCGGGCAACATCGACATCGGTTTCGCCATGGTGGACGGCGGCAACGCGGGCGCCGACGACGCCGGGGCGGGTGGCAGCGTCGTGCTCTCGGCGCTCTCCACCGCCGCCGGCACGGGCGGCATCCATGTGGGATTCGGCCTGTCCGCCTTCGGCGGCAACGCGGACACCGGGATCGCCGGGCAGGGCGGCAGCCTCACGCTCGACGCCGGGCGGGACATCCGGATCGGCACGGGCGGCGAGGCCCCGGTCAGCGGCTTCCTGCAGGCCAACGGTGGCTTCTCGCTTTCCGATTCCCTGGCGGGCGGCTCCGCCGGCGCGGGCGGCACGATCTCGCTCACCTCCCACGTCGGCGACATCTTCGCCGGCCACGGCTTCAGCCAGATCACCGCGCGCGGCGGATCCGGCGGGGCTGGCGGGCAGGGCGGCAGCGTGTCCCTGGAGGCCGTGCAGGGCAGCGTCACCCTCGGCGCGGTGGACGTGGCCGGCGGCGAGGGCCTGGCCGCGGGCAGCGACGCGAGCGGGGGCGACGGCGGCGCGCTGACGGTGATCGCCGGGCAGCAGATCCGGCTCGGCGCCGTGCCGGTGTTCGCGCACGGGGGGCATTCCGCGGCGGCCGCCGGCGGCGCCGGCGGCAGCGTGAGCTTCACGGCGGGCGGCAACGTCGAAGCGGATGCGGCTGGAATCTTCGCGCAGGGCGGCAGCGGTGCGGCCGGTGGCAGGGGCGGCAGCGTGGCGATCACGTCCATGGAGGGAGACGTCGCCATCGGGGTGGCACAGGTGACAGGCGGCGAGGGCTTCCTGGCTCCCGGCGGCGCCGGCGGCAGCATCGCCCTGACGGCGCTGGGCACCGGCGCGGAGGCCGGCAACATCCACGTCGGGTTCTTCCTCGGCGCGCAGGGCGGCACCGGGTCGTCCACTTCAGGCGCGGGCAGCGGTGGCCAGGGCGGCACGATCGCGCTGCATGCCCGGCACGACATCATGCTGGGAAGCGGCGACACCGAATTCGGCGACGGCTTCCTCGATGCCTCCGGCGGCAGCGCGAGCTTTGCCGACGGCCCGCTGGCCAACGGCGGCGGCGGCGGAACGATCACGCTGGCTTCCGAGGCCGGCGACATCCTGTTCGCCGGCCCGGGTGGCGCGGCGCAGGCGAATGGCGGCGGCGGCGCCACCGCAGGCGCGGGCGGCACGATCGCGGTGCGCACGGGCGGCACGTTCAGTGCGGCAGCGCTGCATGCGCGCGGCGGCGAGGGCGCGCCCGCAGGCGAGACCACAGCGGCGGGCAGCGGTGGTGCGGGCGGGACGGTCGACATCCACTTCACCGGTGCTCAGGGCGTGCTGGATGCGGTCTCCTTCATCGACGTGACGGGCGGCTCCGGCGGCTCGTCCGGCACGACCCCGGGGGCGGGTGCAGGCGGCACCGGCGGCACGATCACGATCCGCGGCGACCAGGCGCTGCGCGTCGGCGGCGAGGTGGCCCCGGTGCTGGCGGCGCAGGGCGGCTTCGGCGGCTTCGACGGCGACACGGCCTCCGCTTCGGGTGCGGCGGGCTCCATCGTGATCACGGCCGCAAGCACCACCCTCGACAGCGTGGTGCTCGATGGCAATGCGCAGGTGTTCGCGACCGCGGGCGCGTTGAGCACGCGTGCCGGCTCCGTGCAGTCCGCGGTGGCCGGCAACGGTTTGGCGCTCGACGCCAGCGACGGCATCACGCTCGCCGGGCAGATCCAGGCCTTCGGCCTCGACGGCGCGGGCGTGAGCCTGCACGCGGCGCGCGGCGACATCACGCAGGCCGCCGGCGGCATCGCGACCAACGCGCTGGTCGCGCGGGCCGACGCCGGCAGCGTGCGCCTGACGCAATCGAATGCGGCCTTCGTGGTCGCGGGCGTGGCGGCCGGCGTCGGGTCCACGTTCGAATACGCGAGCGGGCTCGACAGCTTCACGGTAGGCAGTGTCGCTACGCCGTTCGCGGCGGCCACGGGCATCACGGCCACCTCCGGCGTGAACGTGCGCGCGCTGGGCGACCTGCAGGTGCAGGCGGCGATCCACACCACCGGCGGCGCGGTGCTGCTGCAGGCCGGCGACGACAGCATCGCGCCGGCCCCGGTGTTCGGCTTCCACGGTTTCGGCAACGGCACGCTGCAAGTCTCCGGCGGCATCGCCACCCAGGGCGGAGACATCGCGCTGCGGGCCGGGCGCCACACGGCGTACGGTGCGGAATCGGTGCTGGAGGTTTCGGGCGCCGTCGATGCCGGCGCCGGCGCGATCACGCTGGTTCGCGCGGGTCAGGGCCAGACCGCATTGGGCGAAGCGGATCTCTCCGGCGCCTCGGTGTCCATCACCGACGCCGCGCACGTGCGCATGACGGACTCGAGCATCGTCGCCTCCAGCGGCGACGTGCGCGTGCTGGCCGGGCAGGGCACGGGCAGCACGAACGGTGAAGCCGTGGACATCACGGCGTCGCGCCTGCAGGCCGGCGGCGCCATCCTCGTCGCCGGCCGCAGCGCCGATGCGAACAGCTTCGGCGTGGTGCTGCGCGACGACGTGCGGCTGGCGGCCGGCAGCGGCACCCAGGTGCTCGGCGAGCAGACCGCCGGCGGCGGCTTCGGCGGCGGCGTGCTGGTCACCGGCACCGATTGCGTGCGCTGCCTGGACGGAACCGGCGCGTTGACGCTTGCCGGCATGTCCGCCGGCTTCGGCCCCGGTGTCCTGCTGGATGGCGCCACCCTCCGCCGCGGCGGCGCGCTCACGCTCACCGGCACCAGCGCCGGCAACACCGGTGTCGGCGTGCACCAGTCGCACATCGCCACCGGCGGCGGGGATTTCACCGCGCTGTCGCCCCAGACGGTGTCCTTCGAGGCGTCGGTCGTCGAGACCGCGGGCGGCAACCTCACGCTCGCCGGCGGCAGCCTCGTGCACCAGGACGTCGGCGTGGCGGTGGTCGACGGCAGCAGCCTGCATGCGCAGGGCGGCGACGTGGACATCCGCGGCGCGAGCGCCAGCGGCCCCGGCTTCCTGCTGGAAAGCAGCTTCGGCGGGCTGACGGTCAGCGGCCGCGACGTGGTCATCGTCGGCAGCACGGTGCTCGATGGCCCGGCGCTCCTGATCGATGCCGAGACCGTCACCTCCACCAACTCCATGCAGCTCACCGCGCTGGGCGGCAGCCTGCAGATCCAGGGCGGCAGCACGGTCAGCAACAGCGGGCCGGGCGCCATCGTCATGCGCTCCGAAGGGCCGAACTCCTTCGTCTCGGTGTCGGCCGATTCGAGCGTGACGAGCAGCGGCGACATCGTGGTCACGGCCGACCGCATCGCGCTCGAAGGCACCCTGCACTCGGCAACGGGCCGCACGCTGATCCGGCCGCTCGACTTGGCGCGCCGCATCACGATCAACGGCAGCGACGAAGCCGGCACGCTGAACTTCACGCAGGCGGAACTGGATCGCATGACCGGCGGCCTCGTCGTGATCGGCGACCTGGCGCTGACGGGCGGCATCTCGGTCGAGGCGCCGACGGCGATCGCCAACGGAGCGTCGCTGAGCCTGCGCACCGGCGGCGCCGTGACGCAGCAGGCGGGCGCGCTGCTGACGGCGCGCAACCTGGCGGTCGACGCCGACTCGGTCGTGCTGCGCGAGGTCTCGATCGGCGACGGCACGGGCGGCGTGCTGGCCGGCCGCGCGCGCGGCGGCGCGTTCGTGGTGCTGAACCAGCAGGCGGTGCCGGCGCCGCTGCAGATCGGCAGCGTGGACGGCATGGACGGCATCACCGCCGTCGGGCCGGTGGCCGTCACCACCCCGGGCCTCCTGCGGCTGTCGCAGGCGGTGCACTCGGATGCGGCCGGCAACGCGATCGGCCTCGCGGCGGCGGACCTGCTGCGCGACGGCGCGGGCGCGCTGGCAAGCCCCGACGGCCGCTGGCTGGTGTACCTGCCGGGTCCGTCGGCCAACCTGGCGACCGGGCCGGTCTCCGGCAACCTCGCCCTGTGGGGGCGCGGCCCCGCCTCGAATCCTCCGGACTCGATCGCGGACGGCGGCAACCGCTACCTGTTCGCCGCCACGCCGGTGGTTGACGTCGCCGCCGAGGGCCGCGGCAAGGTGTACGACGGCAGCAGCGCCTTCGGCCCGCTCACCTTCGTCGCAACGGGCCTGGTGAACGCCGCGGACTTCGGCAACGTCTTCCTGCAGGACACGTTCACGGGCGCGCTGGCCGTTCCCGCCGCGACGAAGAACGTGGGCACCTATGCGATCACGCAGGGCACGCTGCTGGCGCCTGCGGGCTACGCGCTGGGCCGCTTCACGCCCGGCACGGCGACGATCACGCCGGCGCCGCTGGTGCTGGCGGGCGTCACCGCCGACGACAAGGTGTACGACGGCACCACGGCGGCCACCTTGTCCGGCGCCCCGTCATTGCTCGGTACCGTGGCGGGCGATGCGGTCGCCGTCGCCTCGGTCGCCGCCGCTTTCGGCGACAGGAACGCGGGCGCGGGCAAGCCGGTCTCGCTGCTGCGCGTCGACCTCTCGGGGGCGGACGCCGGCAATTACGCGCTGTCGCTGCCGTTGCTCGCCGCCAGCATCACGCCCGCCACCCTGTCCGTGGCCGGACTCGCGGCGGCCGACAAGGTCTACGACGGCAGCACCGCCGCCACGCTGACCGGCAGCGGCGCGTTGCAGGGCGTGCTGGGCGGCGACGGCGTGAGCCTGGTTGCCGGCGCCGCGCGCTTCGGCGATCCCAACGCCGGCACGGGCAAGCCGGTGGCGGTCAGCGGTTTCTCGCTCTCGGGGCCGGAGGCCGGCAACTACCGCCTCGCGCCGCCGCCGTCGCTGGTCGCGGCGATCACGCCGGCGCCGCTGACCATCACGGCGAACGACCTGGCCAAGGACGAAGGCGTGGCGCTCGCCTTCGCCGGCACGGAATTCACCGCACAGGGCCTGGTGGGCACGGAGCGCATCGCCGCGGTCACGCTGGCCAGCCCGGGCGCGCCGGCCGCTGCCACCGGCGGCACTTATGCGATCACGGCCAGCGGCGGCACCGGCACGAACGGCTTCGTCGCCGGCAACTACCGCATCGCGTATGTCGACGGCACGCTGAGCGTGGCGCGGACTACGCTCGCGCCGGCCACCGTGCAGGTGAACAACCAGGTCGTGAGTTTCGCCTCGCAGTTCGACACCGAAGCGAAGACGCAGCCCTCGATCACCCCGTCCGACGACAAGCGCAAGAAGGAGGAGAAGAAGGACGACATCGTGGTGACCGACAGCGCCTGCAAGCGCTAGCGGCGGCGCGGCGTCCTAGAAGCGCGGCAGGTCGGGGCGCACGATCCGGCCGCCGCGCACCAGCATCTTGCCGTACTCGGCGCAGCGGTTCAGCGTCGGGATCACCTTGCCGGGATTGAGCAGCTCGCGCGCATCGAAGGCGCGCTTGAGGCCGCGCATCTGCTCGAGTTCCTCCGGGCTGAACTGCACGCACATCGAGTTGAGCTTCTCGATGCCCACGCCGTGCTCGCCGGTCACGGTGCCGCCCATGGCGACGCTGGTCTCCAGGATCTCGGCGCCGAATTTCTCGCAGCGATGCAGCTGGTCGGCGTCGTTGGCATCGAACAGGATCAGCGGATGCAGGTTGCCGTCGCCGGCATGGAACACGTTGGCGCAGCGCAGCCGGTACTTCTTCTCCATGTCCTGGATCGCCAGCAGGATGTCCGCCAGGCGCTTGCGCGGGATCGTGGAGTCCATGCACATGTAGTCCGGGCTGATGCGGCCCGAGGCGGGGAAGGCGTTCTTGCGGCCGCTCCAGAAGCGCAGGCGCTCGGATTCGTCGCGGCTCACCGCGATGGCGGTGGCGCCGGCGTCGCGCAGCACCTGGGTCATGCGGCCGATCTCCTCCTCCACCTCCTCGGGCGTGCCGTCGCTCTCGCACAGCAGGATGGCCTCGGCGGTGAGGTCGTAGCCGGCGTGCACGAAGTCCTCGACGGCCGCCGTCATCGGCTTGTCCATCATCTCCAGGCCGGCCGGGATGATGCCGGCGGCGATCACCGCGGCGACCGCATCGCCCGCCTTGCGCACGTCGTCGAAGCTGGCCATGATGCAGCGCGCCAGCAGCGGCTTGGGGATCAGCTTGACCGTGACCTCGGTGACGACGGCCAGCATGCCTTCGCTGCCGATCATCACGGCCAGCAGGTCGTAGCCGGGCGCGTCGAGCGCATCGCTGCCGAATTCCACCGGCTCGCCGGCGGCGGTGAAGCCGCGCACCTTCAGCACGTTGTGCACGGTGAGGCCGTACTTCAGGCAGTGCACGCCGCCCGAGTTCTCGGCGACGTTGCCGCCGATGGTGCAGGCGATCTGGCTGGAGGGATCGGGCGCGTAGTAGAGGCCGTAGCTCGCCGCGGCTTCGCTGATCGCGAGGTTGCGCACGCCGCACTGCACGACGGCCGTGCGCGCCACGGGATCGATCTTCAGGATCGCGTTGAACTTCGCGAGCGACAGCGTCACGCCCAGCGCATGCGGCATCGCGCCGCCCGACAGGCCCGTGCCCGCGCCGCGCGCCACCACCGGCACGTTCAGCGCGTGGCAGGCCTGCAGCACCGCCTGCACCTGCTGCTCGCTCTCGGGCAGCGCCACCACCAGCGGCCGCTGGCGGTAGGCCGTGAGGCCGTCGCATTCGTACGGCGTGGTTTCCTCGGCCTGCCACAGCAGCGCGCCTTGCGGCAGCACCTTCTGCAGGGCGGCCACGACCTGGGCTTGCAACTCGCCGCGTTGCAGGACTCCGACGGATTCGGGGGCGTTCATCGCAACTCCTGGGTTCCCGCCTGCGCGGGAATGACGTTAACGGAAGATCACCGTCTTGTGCCCATCGAGCAGCACGCGGTGCTCGCTGTGCCACTTCACGGCGCGCGCCAGCACCATCGCCTCGGTGTCGCGGCCGGTGGCGGTCAGGTCCTCGACGGTGTAGCTGTGGTCCACGCGCGCCACGTCCTGCTCGATGATCGGGCCTTCGTCGAGGTCCGCCGTCACGTAGTGCGCGGTCGCGCCGATCAGCTTCACGCCGCGGTCGTGCGCCTGGTAGTAGGGCTTGGCACCCTTGAAGCTGGGGAGGAAGCTGTGGTGGATGTTGATCGCCCGGCCCGACAGCTTGCGGCACAGGTCGTCCGACAGGATCTGCATGTAGCGCGCCAGCACCACCAGGTCCGCGCCCTCGCTCTCGATCACCTCGTACTGGCGCGCCTCGGCCTGCGCCTTGGTTGCCGCCGTGATCGGGATGTGGTGGAAGGGCACGTTGTAGCTGGCCGCGAGCTGGTAGAAGTCGCGGTGGTTGGAGACGATCGCACGGATGTCCAGCGGCAGCAGGCCGCTCTTCCACCGGAACAGCAGGTCGTTCAGGCAGTGGCCTTCCTTGCTCACGAAGATCACCGTCTTCATCGGCTGCGCGCAAGCGTGCAGCTTCCACTGCATCTGGAAGCCCTCGGCGAACAGCTTGAGCTGCGTGCGCAGGTCGTCCTGGGTGAGCTGCCCGCAGGCGAAGCGCACGCGCATGAAGAACAGGCCGGTGTCGTGGTCGTTGTACTGCGCCGCCTCCTCGATGTTGCCCCCGCGATCGAGCAGGAAGCCGGAAACGGCGTGGACGATGCCGGGACGGTCCGGGCAGGACAGGGTGAGGATGTAGGCGTCGGACATAAGCTTGCAATTGTCGCAGGGCCGCAATTGACCGGCCCGCGGCGGCTCCGGCATGATGGCTCATCCGTGGCTTCCGCCCGTTCCATGCACCGCCGCCAGATCCTCTCCGCGCTTCCCCTGTTCGTCCTCCCCTTCGCCGGCCATGCCCAGGGCCTCGCCGGCCTGTCCGAGCTCGATGCGGGCAAGGGCGTGCGCGGCGCGCTGGAGAAGGGGGCCTTGGCCGCGGTGCAACTGCTCGGGCGGCCCGACGGCTTCCTGGCCAACCCGCAGGTCCGCATCCCCCTGCCCGAGGCGCTCCAGCAGTTCGCCGGCATCCTGTCCGCGATCGGCTTCGGCCGCCAGCTGGAGGAACTCGAAGTCTCGATGAACCGCGCCGCCGAGGCCGCCGTGCCGATGGCGAAGAACCTGCTGGTGAGCGCGGTGCGCAACATGTCGGTGTCGGACGCCAAGCGCGTCCTCACCGGCGGCGAGACCTCCGTCACCGAATTCTTCGCCGAGAAGACGCGGCTGCCGCTCACCGGCACCTTCCTGCCCGTGGTGCACCAGGCGACCGCCAGGGTCGGCGTGGTGGAGAAATACGAGCGGGTCTCGAAGAAGGCGCAGGGCCTGGGCCTGTACCGGCCGCAGGACCCCACGGTGGACCACTACGTCACGCGCAAGTCGCTCGACGGCCTCTTCTTCATGATCGGCGAAGAGGAAAAGAAGATCCGGCGCGACCCCGTGGGCTCGGGCAGCGCGCTGCTGCAGAGGGTGTTCGGCGCGCTGCGCTGAGGCAGCGCGGGCTGGTACGGCACCGCCTGGCCCGCCTCGAGCCGGAAGCGCGCCACCTTGTGGCGCAACTCCGCGGCGTGTTCCTTCATGGCCTCGGTCGACGCGGTGGCCTCCTCCACCAGCGCCGCGTTCTGCTGCACCACCTGGTCCATCTGCGTGATGGCGGTGTTGACCTGCGCGATGCCGGCGCTCTGCTCCTGGCTGGCCGCCGCGATCTCGGCGACGAGGTCGCTCACCTTCTTCGCGGACTCCACCACCTCCTGCATGGTCCGGCCCGCCGCGTCCACGAGCCGCGTGCCCGCCTCCACCTTGCCGACCGATTCGACGATCAGGGCCTTGATCTCGCGGGCCGCACCGGCGCTGCGCTGCGCGAGGTTGCGCACTTCCGCCGCCACCACCGCGAAGCCGCGCCCCTGGTCGCCCGCCCGCGCGGCCTCGACCGCCGCATTGAGCGCGAGGATGTTGGTCTGGAAGGCGATGCCGTCGATCACGCCGATGATCTCGGAGATGCGGCGCGAGGAATCGGAGATGCCCGTCATGGTGCTCACCACCTCGCCGACGGCCTGGCCGCCCCTGCGCGCGACCTCGCTCGCGTCGGCGGCCAGCTGGCTGGCCTGGCGCGCGTTCCCGGCGTTCTGGTTCACGGTGGACGTGAGCTCCTCCATCGAGCTGGCCGTCTCCTCCAGCGTGGTGGCCTGTTCCTCGGTGCGCTGCGACAGGTCCAGGTTGCCCTGCGCGATCTGCGCGCTCGTGTCCGCCACCGTGTGCGCACCGGCGGCGAGCTCGCCGACCAGGGTGCGCAGGTTGTCCGCCATGTCGCGCAGGGCGTCAAGCAACTGCCCGGTCTCGTCGCTGCCGGTCGCGGCGATGTCGGCCGAGAGATCTCCGTCGGCGACCCGCCTCGCCAGGGCGACGGCGCCGCCCAGGGGCTGCACGATGCTGCGCGTGATGGCGACGGAGCAGAGCACGCCGATCGCCAGTGCCAGCGCACCCAGCCCGTAGAGCATCGTGTCCACCCGGTGCGCCGATTCCGTGGTGCGCTCCATCAGCGCGCGCAACGCAGCCTGCTGCAGGTCCACCAGCCGGTTGATCTCGCCGATCATCTTCTGCTGGATGGGGTCGATGCGGTTCGTGATGACCTTGGCGGCCTCCTCGGTGTCGAACAGCAGCGAGTGGCCGACGGCTTCCAGCAGCGGCTGCTCCGTCTGCCGGTCGAGCCGGGCGATGGCGGCGAGGATCTCCTTCTCGGCTTCGGTCAGCCCGAGCGCGGCGAGCTGGTCGCGCGCCTGCGCATAGCGCTGGCGCTGCGCCTTGACCTTGGCCTCCTCGCCCTGCGTGGCCGCCACGTCGGCCTGCAGGCCGATGCTGCGGGTGGCCAGGGCGCCCTCCAGCAACGCGGTCTTCATGTTCTCCGCCAGGTCCGCCTTGGCGGTCACGCCGTGCATTCCTTCGGTCAGTTGCCGCATGCCCCTCTCCCGGGCCAGGTTGCCGGCGACGACCGCCGAGGCGAGCAGCAGCAGCACCAGCCCGAAGGCGATGGCCAGGCGCGTGCCGATGCGCAGGTTGCGCAGAGTCATGTCTTGGTCTCCGATCGGCTGGACGCCGCTAGGTCGCCGGATTACTTCGCGGCCCGGAAGATGCCGGAGCCGACGAGGTAGTCGCCTTCCATTTCGACGTAGGCGGTCTTGGGCTCGATCGTCTTCGTCACGGGATTGAGGAAGCGGTAGTCCACCGTCCCGCCCCCCTTGCTGGCGACCCCGAAGAACTGCTTGGTCATGTACACGCCGTCCGTGTCGCGCAGCTCCATCAGGTTCTTGCCGATCAGCTTGGCGTTGGCGCCGTGGGCCATGTTCACGCCGGTCTTGTCGTTGACGAACACGTACAGCTCGCGATCGACGAAGCGCCCCTTCGGGTTGCTGATTTCCGCGAAGGCCTTGTCGGGGCCGACCTCGCGGATGTACGCGCGGGCCTTCTTCACCATCGCCTTGGCCTCGTCGAGCGTCGCGCGCTCCTCGGCGACGACAGGCGCGGTGAAACCGAGGACCACCGTGGCCAGGACCACTGCCTTGAACAGCCTTTTCATGGATATCTCCTCCATCCGTTGAACTGAATGCCCTTGCGTTCCTGCGCAAGGTTCGGTGCGCGGCGCCCCTTGTTGCTTCTTGTGCCGCCGTAGCCCACTCTGGGGGTCTGTTTCAAACTGTTAATAGGGTCCCGCCGCAAGCTTGAGCCAGCTCAAGCTTTCGCCGGCACGCGCGCGCAGCGCTGTGGGTTGCATGCAACTCGCGGGCTTCCGCGAGCCACAAGCCAGGGTTCTCGGGGTCTCCCGGGGGCTGCCCGGGGGCCTGCGCGGCGGCAGGCGCAAAATGGCGCTTCGTCCCAGGAGTTCCCCATGGCCTACAACGACTTCAACATGGACAGCCACTGGCTGCCCTTCACGCCGAACCGCCAGTTCCGCAAGGACCCGCGGGTGTTCGTCGCCGCCGACGGCATGACCTTCACCACGCACGACGGCCGCAAGGTGATCGACGGCATCTCCAGCCTCTGGTGCGTGGGCGCGGGCCACAACCGCAAGCCGATCAACGAGGCGATCAAGAAGCAGCTCGACACGCTCGACTACGCCACCGCCTTCCAGGCCAGCAACGACCGCGCCTTCGAGGCCGCCGAGGCGATCGCGGCGATGGCCCCCGGCGACCTGAACAAGGTGCTGTTCTGCAATTCCGGCTCGGAAGCGGCCGACACCTCGCTGAAGGTGGCGCTGGCCTACCACCGCGCCCGCGGCGAAGGCCACCGCAACGTCTTCATCGGCCGCGAGAAGGGCTACCACGGCGTGGGCTTCGGCGGCATGAGCGTGGGCGGCATCCCGGCCAACCGCAAGGTGTACGGCACGGCGCTGCTGCCGCGCGTGGACCACCTGCGCTTCATCCACGATCCGGCCAACGCGTACATCCACAACAAGGAGCCGGAGTCGCAGGAAGACTTCCTGGCGGAACTGGAGCAGCGCATCCTGCCGCTGCACGACCCGAGCAACGTCGCCGCGGTCATCGTGGAGCCGGTGGCGGGCTCGGCGGGCTGGTACATCCCGCCCAAGGGCTACCTCAAGCGCCTGCGCGAGATCTGCGACAAGCACGGCATCCTGCTGATCTTCGACGAGGTGATCACCGGTTTCGGCCGCATGGGCACCAACTTCGGCGCCGACTACTACGGCGTGGTGCCGGACATGCTGAACTTCGCCAAGTGCGTCACCAACGGCGTGATCCCCATGGGCGGGGTGATCTGCCGCGACAAGATCTACGACCAGATGATGAAGACCGACGCGGCGGAGCACGTGATCGAGTTCTTCCACGGCTACACCTACTCGGGCCACCCCGTCGCCGCGGCGGCCGCGGTCGCGACGCTGGATCTCTACAAGAAGGAGAACCTGTTCCAGCGCGCCGGCGAGATGGGCAAGGTGCTGGGCGACGCCTTCCACTCCACCTTCAAAGGCCTGCCGAACGTGATCGGCATCCGCAGCCTGGGGCTGGCGGCGGCGGTGGAGCTGGCGCCGATCGCGGGTACGCCGGGCAAGCGCGCCTTCGACATCTACATCGACTGCTTCAAGAAGGGCGCGCTGGTGCGGCCGGCCGGCGACATCCTGGTGATCGCGCCGCCGTACATCGTGGAGAAGCAGCACATCGACCAGCTGGTGAACACGCTGGCGGATTCGGTGAAGGCGCACGCGTAACGGCAGCGCGGCGCCAGGTGGGCTGGCGGTGAGCCGCGAAGCGCGCGAACCCCAGCGCTGGCGCGCCGATCGCTGGGGTTTCGCTGGCGCTCCACCACCAGCCTACGGTTTCGCTGGCGCTCCACCACCAGCCTACGGTTTCGCTGGCGCTCCACCACCAGCCTACGGTTTCGCTGGCGCGCTCCACCACCAGCCTAGGAATTCGCGTGCGCGCCTAGCTCGCCGCCTGCGGCCGCGGCCGGTGCCGCTCCTGCTGGCGCTTGAACTCCGCGCAGTAGTCCTTGCCCGTGTCCTGCGAAGGCAGCAGCACCGAGCGCGCGACGAACTTGGCGGGCAGATGCTGCGGCACGCCGACGTCCGGCAGCACGTGGCCCGATCCCGCCAGCAGCACGACCGTCTTGCCCGGCGCTGCCGACGACGAGATCGTGCGGGCCATGGAGATGTCGCGCGCGATCTGCACGCGCGTCATCGGCTGCACCTGCGTTTCCGGCAGCATGTCGCAGTGGCCGCGGCGGATCGCCTGCTGCTGCGCCTTCAGGGCCGGGCCCGGCAGCAGCACGTCCAGCGTCTCGTCCTTCATGGCCTCGCGCATCTTCTCGCGCGAGAGGTTGCCGCCCACCACGGGCACGCCGGCGCGCACGGCAGCCATGATGGCCGGCCCGTAACGTTCCCAGGGCCAGCCGGTGCCCTTGTTCCACTTGAGCGCTTCGCGCACCTGTTCATCCGTCGCGGTCGGCGGCAGGCCGGCGGTGCTGGTCCCGCTCTCGGCCATCTCGAGCGCCACCGCACCGAGGCTTCCGCGCTGAGCGAGCGTGCTGACCCAGCGCTGCTGGATGCCGGCGTGCGCCTCGGCGTCGTGCTGCTCCCCGATCAGGACCGCGTCGATCCCGGCCGTCTCGGGCACGGGGGCGAGCGCCGCGCAACCGGCGAGCAGGAGGGCGGCGGCAAGGAAGGTCAGGCGCATGGCCCCATACTACCGGCCCGGCGGGCTGCCGTTTGTCGCCCCCGCCGACAGTTCCGATGTCCCTGCCTTTTTTCCTGCGCACCGCCGGCACGCTGCTGCTGGCCCTGGCGGCCGCGCTTCTTTGCGTCTGGTTGCGCACCCCGCTGCCCTGGATGATCGGGCCGCTGCTGGCCACCTCCATCGCCTCCATCCTCGGCGCGCCCACGCACAGCTGGCCGCCGCTGCGCAACGCGGGGCAGTGGGTGATCGCCGCCGCGCTGGGCCTGTACTTCACGCCACAGGTGACCGCGCTGGTGGCGGGCCTGTGGTGGGCGATCGTGCTGGCGGTCGCCTGGGCGCTGGGGCTGGGCTGGGCGTTCGGCCGCTGGCTGCACGCGCGCCATGCCGAACGCATCGGCGGTGATGCGCGCACCCGCTGGGCCACCACCTACTTCGCGGGCTCTATCGGCGGCGCCTCGGAGATGACCCTCCTGGCCGAGCGGGAGCACGGCCGCAGCGACCTGGTCGCCGCGGCGCACACCGTGCGCCTGATCATCGTGACGCTGCTGATCCCGCCGGCGGTCCTCTACAGCGGCCTGCACGGCCTGGACGCGTCGCTGCCCGGCGCCCGCGAGCTGCGCCTGCCCGGTCTGCTGGCGCTCTCCGCGGCCACGGCCGCCGGCGCCTGGCTGATGGCGCGGACCGGCCGCGCCAACCCGTGGTTCATGGGCGCGCTGCTGGTGAGCATGGGCATCACGATGGCGGGCGTCGAGCTGTCGGCGCTGCCGAACGGCGCGACCAATGTCGCCCAGCTGGTGATCGGCGTCAGCCTGGGGGTGCGGTTCCGGCGGGAATTCTTGCGCTCGGCGCCGCGCTGGCTGCTGGACGTCGCGCTCGGAACGCTGGGGATGATCCTGCTGTGCGCAGGGTTCGCCTGGCTGCTGGCCTGGGGCACGAAGCTGCACGTGGCGACGCTGGTGCTCGGAACGTCGCCGGGCGGCATCGCCGAGATGGCCATCACGGCCAAGGTGCTGCAGCTGGGGGTGCCGGTGGTGACCGCGTTCCAGGTCTGCCGGCTGGTGGCAGTGCTGGTGCTGGTCGAGCCGCTCTACAGATGGGTCGGGCCGCGCTGAGGCGGCCCGGCGGGTGGGGAGCCTCCTCCGACCGAGGCTCCGCTGGGCCCGGGTTTGTCCGCCCGGGCCAGGAATGGCGTCAGTGGATGACCAGCGGGTTCTGGGCCAGCTCGGCGTACCCGTCCAGCGTGGCTTCGACTTCTTCCTGGGTGGGCGTGTTCAGCTGCCAGGCGTTGATCTGGCGCTGGAAGGCGTCGGCCCAGGTCCCGTCGAGGTACACCTCCTTGTTGGACCGCTTGTCGACGATCTCGAAACCGTGGCGCACCATCGGCGGGTGCGCCTCTCCCTCGGCCGGCTCGTTCGCCTGCAGGTGCACCACCACGAAAGAATCGGAGTCGTAAAGCATTTGCATGATGTGTTCCTTTTGCCTTAGCTGGCTGCGGGAGACTTCGATTCAAGTGTGTCACTCATCTGGAAGTGCCGCAGGCACCGGCCGGATTGGCCATGACTCCAATTTAGGTACCCCGCGCTTCAGCCCTTGTCGGTTGAGGACCACCGGTTGTCCACTGTGTCACCGTTGGGGTTTGTCAGACGCAGGCGCACGGGGAGGTAATCCATGCGGGGCGCGAGCCAGACCTCCACTTTCTGGTCGTAATCGCGCCGCGGCAGGCGCTGGAGCTTGAGCGCGCGGACATTCCCCCCCGGCAGGGCCAGGTCTTCCTCGCCTTCGACCGCGAAGACCCAGGTGTCGGCCTCGCGCGTGCCCGCGGTCGGCAGGGCCAGCTGGGTGCCGGGCGGGTACTTCGCCGGCTGCCCGGCCACCAGCGCGGAGAGCTGCAGCAGCACGCTCAGGCGGTCCTGCATGCCGGTCTCGATCGGCGCGTCGGGCCGGTTGTTGCTGAACACGAGGCGGCCGTTGGCGCGATCGAAGTGGGTGGCCTGCTCGCTGCGGGACTTGTCCGAGAAGTAGGCCGGGGCGAGGCCCTCGGGCGTGATCCGCCCCGTGCTGCGCTGCGCGCGCGAGCCGACGAGGCCGCTCGCCTCCAGCCGCGCCTCGTACTGCCGGCCGTCGTGGCGCCAGTCGAGCAGGGCGCTGCCGGAGAGGGAGAACAGGCCCTTGCGCACGGCAACGTCGTAGTGCAGGCGCATGGGTGGCGGCATCGCGACTGGGGCGGGCGGCGTCGCCTCCGCGGGGGGTGCGGGTTTGACAGCTTGAGGCGCCCGCGCGGTCGCGGAGGCGGGGGCGGCGGCAGGCGCGGGCGGTGCGGCCGGGGCGGCGGCAGCGGGTTCGGGCGGTGGGGGCGCGGGCTCGCGCGCGGCCTTCGGTGCAGGCGGAGGGGGGCCTGGCGCCACCTGCGTTGCCGGCGCAGGCGCAGGCGCGGGTGTCGGTGTCGGTGTCGGTGTCGGTGTCGGAGCCGGAGCCGGAGCCGGAGCCGGAGCCGGAGCCGGAGCGATGGCCGGCGGCGCCGGTGTCACGCTGCGCGTGGCGAACTGCACCGGGGACGTGCGCGCGGGCTCGACCTTGCGCGGCACGCCCTGCAGCAAGACGACGTGCACGGCAAGCACGAGCACCGCCAGCGGCACGAGCCGCCGCCACGGTGCGGTGCCCGCGGGCTTCATCCCCGCCGGCCCGCGTCGTGGCCTGAATTACGATCAGGAGAATTCATTTCGCGATGCGTAACGGCGGCCGGGAATTCTGGCGCATGCGCACACCAAGGACAAAACCGATGAAGCTGGCGACGTACAGGGATGGCTCGCGCGACGGGCAACTGGTGGTGGTCTCGCGCGACCTGCAGTCGGCCCATTATGCGACCGGGATCGCGAGCCGCCTGCAGCAGGTGCTGGACGACTGGAACTTCCTCGCCCCCCAATTGCAGGACCTCTACGAGACGGTCAACGGCGGCAAGGCGCGCCATGCCTTCCCCTTCGATCCGCGGCAGTGCATGGCGCCGCTGCCGCGCGCCTACCAGTGGGCCGACGGCTCGGCGTACATCAACCACGTCGAGCTGGTGCGGGCCGCGCGCAACGCGGAGGTGCCGAAGACCTACTACGAGGACCCGCTGATGTACCAGGGCGGCAGCGACGATTTCCTGGGGCCGTGCGAGGACGCGAAGTTCGCCAGCGAGGACTGGGGCATCGACTTCGAGGCCGAGGTGGCGGTCGTCACGGGCGACGTGCCCATGGGCGCATCGCCGGACGAGGCGCTCGACGGCGTGCGCCTGCTGATGATCGCCAACGACTGGAGCCTGCGCAACCTGATCCCGGCCGAACTGGCCAAGGGCTTCGGCTTCTTCCAGAGCAAGCCGGCCACCGCCTTCGGCCCGGTGGCGGTCACCCCCGACGAACTGGGCGACGCCTGGGAGGGCGGGCGCGTGAACCTCGTCCTGCAAAGCGCCTGGAACGGCCGCAAGGTGGGCATGTGCGAGGCCGGCCCCGACATGACCTTCCACTTCGGCCAGCTGATCGCGCACATCTGCAAGACGCGCAACGTGCGCGCCGGCTCCATCGTGGGCTCGGGCACGGTGAGCAACCGCGGCGTCGAGGGCGCCGGCGGCAAGATGGAGTGGCCCAAGGGCTACAGCTGCATCGCCGAGAAGCGCGCGATCGAGACCATCCAGGATGGCAAGCCCACCACCGAGTTCATGCGCTTCGGCGACACGATCCGCATCGAGATGAAGGGCAAGGACGGGCAGAGCGTGTTCGGGGTGATCGAGCAGAAGGTGGTGGGTCCGGCCTGCTGATTGCTGACAACGCAAGCGCGCTGACAATCTTCCGGATGCAGACCTCGTCCCAGCAGCTGTCGCAGTGGCTCAGCGAGCCTGAAGGAGTTCGGCTTGAGTTCAAGGAGGCGAATCAAAGGTTCGACTTCGACAAGCTGGTGAACTACTGTGTGGCCGTCGCCAATGAGGGCGGCGGGAAGATCATTCTCGGTGTTACGGACCAGCGACCTCGTCGCATCGTAGGCACCAAGGCGTTCGAAGAACCGGGGCGCACCGAGGCAGGGCTGCACAACCGCTTGTCCCACAGAATTCCCATTGAAGAACTCCGGCTTCCAGAAGGCCGGGTTTTGATCGTCCATGTCCCAGGGCGGCTCCCCGGTACGGCTTGGCAATACCAGGGCCGCTATCTCAAGCGAGCGGGCGATGATGTGGCTCCTCTCGGGGACGCGGAGCTGAGAGCCATGTTCGAAGAGACAGGCCCCGATTTCTCGGCGCAGATGTGTCCGGGTGCTGGTATAGCCGACCTCTCGCCCCAAGCCATCAAGGTGTTCCGTGACCGCTGGGCCCAGAAGCGCCGTGATTCAAGGATTGCGGCGTGGGGGGACGCTGAAACTCTCGCGAACGCTGAACTGATCGGTGAGGGGCGAGTCACTTATGCAGCGCTCATCTTGCTCGGTTCACACACAGCGCTTGGGCGTCACCTGGCGCAAGCAGAGCTCGTTTTCGAATACAGGTCGTCGGAAGCGTCCGGACCTGCTGCCGACCGCGAGGAGTTCAGGGAAGGATTCATGCTGTGGCAGGACACGCTCTGGGCGAAGATCAATCTGAGAAATGATCGACAAAGCTACCAAGACGACTTCTTCCGAATGGACCTTCCCACATTCGACGAAGTACCTGTCCGGGAAGCCGTCTTGAACGCGGTCGCGCACCGAGACTATCGTCTCGGTGGCTCGATCTTCGTTCGACAGTACACGAAGAAACTGGAGGTGGTCAGCCCCGGCGGCCTGCCCGCAGGCATCACACCGCAGAACATTCTGGAGCAGCAGAATCCCAGAAACAGGCGATTGGCGGAGGCTTTGGCCAAGTGCGGTCTTATCGAGCGCTCCGGACAAGGCATGAATCTGATGGTCGAGAGCGCCATTCGGCAGGGCAAGCCTTTGCCGGACTTCGCGGGCACGGACGCCCATCAGGTTCACCTTACATTGGAGGGCGGTGTCAGGAATCCGGCATTCGTTCGATTCATGGAGCGGCTGGGACCTGAAGTGCAGGCGTCCCTTTCGACTGCTGACTATTTGGCTTTGGAACGCTTGCAGCACGAACAGGACCTTCCCGCTCCTTTGCGAGAGAGGCTGCCACGGCTTGCCACCATGGGTGCGGTCGAAGTCCTTGGCCGAGGCAAGAGCGCCAGATATATCCTGTCCGAAGCCCTTTACGCGGCGCTTGGTTCAAGAGGCACCCACACGCGCAAGAAGGGACTTGATCATGAGACGAACAAGGCGCTCTTGCTGAGGCACCTGTCGAAGCAAGGCGTGCGAGGCGCAGCCTTGGGTGAACTGCGCCAAGTGTTGCCAATGCTTCCAGAAAGCACGGTTCAGACGTTGCTCGGTGAGCTCCGATCCGAAGGCCGTGTGATTCTGGAGGGGCAACGCAGGTGGGCTCGGTGGAGAGTCACCCCAACGGGACACGCCTAGTTTCCAAGTCCTTAGGATCGTAAAGCCACTCTTTTAGCTCGATAAAAAGTCAACAAAAACAATGACTTATAAAGATGTGGCGGGCTCTTTGGCGACTTAGAGTGCGCAACCAGAGCCGGCATATCCATCCACTAGTGACTCCTATCGATTCTAAAGTCGCCCCCCGCTGGTCCTGGCTCCCCGCGCAGGGCAGCTGGCGCTACCACGTCCTGCTGGCCGCCGTCGGCATGCTGGTGCTGGGCCCGCTTGCCGGCGTGACGGCGGCGTACATGAACTTCTCGCTGGGCTTCTTCGTCGGCGGCCAGGTCCTCGCCGGCCTGCTCGGCTCCGCCGTCACCGCCGGCTACGGCGCCGACGGCAAGCATGGCGCCAACTACATCCAGACCGCCGCCGCTTCGGTCGCCAGCATGAGCGGCATGGCGGTGCTGGTGCAGGCGATGGTGTGGATGGGGCTGCCGCAGCCGCCGGCCTGGCAGCTGGTCGCGTTCTTCGTCTGCATCGGCATGTTCGGCGTCGGGGTCGGCATGCTGTACACGCCGGTGCTGGTCGACCGCTTGCGGCTCGCCTTTCCGTCCGGCCTGGCCGTCGCGAACATCCTGCGGGCGTTGACCGACACGCGCCTGCTGCGCCACTCCGTCAAGCAACTCGCCAGCGGCGGCATCGCGGGGCTCGTGGCGGGCCTGGCCGGCAGCAAGCTGGCGGTCCTGGGCGCGATCGAGTTCTCCGCCTCCACCTTCGGCGCCGGCATGGTGGTGGGCGCGCGCATCGGCGTGCCGGCCGTGATCGGCGGCGTGATCAGCTGGATGCTGCAGCCCTTCTTCGTGTCGATCGGCTGGTTGCAGCCCGGCGACCCCTTCCGCAAGATCACCTTCCTGATCGCGCTCGGCACCATCCTCGGCGCCGCGATCGTCGACCTGGCGCTGATCTTCCGGCGCGCCTTCCGGAACGCGCGCGCCGGCGGCGCGCCGGAGGACGACGAGGAGTGGCGCAAGGTGCACCGCGGCCGCCTCTGGGCCTGGGTGATCGCCTGGGCCGCGGCGACGCTGGCGACGGGCCACTGGCTGCTGCACCAGCCGCTGTTCTTCCTGGCGCTGGGCATCGCGCTGGTGTTCCTGTTCGCGCTGGTCAACGGCATCTCGGTCGGCGTGAGCGACTCCAATCCGATCTCCTCGGCCTTCGTCGTCTCGGTGGTGCTGATGGCGCTGCTGGGGCTGGCCGATCCCGGCGTGGGGCTGATGGCCGGGGCGATCCTGCTCGTCTCCACCAGCGTCGCCTGCGACATGCAGCAGGACCGCTCCACCGGCTGGCGCCTGGGAACGCCGCGCACGCTGCAGTTCCGCTACCAGGTGCTGGGCATCCTCGTCGGCGCGGTGCTGGCCGTGGTGTTCGCGCGCCTGTTCATGGCGGCGTACCCGGTGCTGATGCAGGACCAGACGGTGATGAAGGCGGGCCAGCAGCCCGCGGAGTGGAGCTCCGCGATGACCTACAAGTTCGTCGGCGTGCTGCGCAGCCTCACCGACGACAAGCCATACCAGCGCACCGCGATCGTCGTCGGCATCGCGATCGGCCTGGCGATCGAGGTGCTGCGCAAGTGGCTGAAGCCCAGGCACTTCGTGCTCGATGCGATCGTGCTGCCGTCGCCGTACGCGCTGTCGTTCGGGGGCTTCGTGAACCTGCCGACGTCGCTGTGGCTCGGTGCCGGCGGCGTAGCGGCGAGCCTGATCGAGCTGCGCGCGCCGAAGGACCGCGAGCTGCCGGAGGATATGAGCGGGACGTCGCTGTTCGGCGGGGGCTTGATCGCGGGGGATGCGATCGCGGCGCTGGCGTTGGGAATCGCCGGCCTGCTGGCCACCGTTTTCTGAACGCGTGAACCTGCGATTCGTAGGCTGGTGGTGGAGCGCAGCGAAACCCCAGCGCTTCGCGCATCGCTGGGGTTCGCAAGGCTCACCACCAGCCTACGGGACCGCGCGCGGGACCCTCACAACCGCAACCACGACGTCCCCTTCTCCTCCGACTGCGTGCGCTCCAGCGCCGCCAGGAAGCTGTCGCACCACCAGTGCACGTCGTAGCGGCGGATCGTCTGCATCAGCGCCTCGTGCCGCGCGCGCCGCTCCTCCACCGGCATCTGCAGCGCCAGCAGGATGGCCGCGGCCGTGCCTTCGGTGTCGTAGGGATTCACCAGCAGCGCCTCGCGCAACTGCTCCGCCGCGCCGGCGAAGCGCGAGAGCACCAGCACGCCGGGATCGTCGACGTTCTGCGCCGCCAGGAACTCCTTGGCGACGAGGTTCATGCCGTCGCGCAAGGGCGTGACCAGCGCCACCCGGCTGGCGCGATACAGGCCCGGCAGGCGCGCACGCGCCACCGTGCGGTGGATGTAGCGCACCGGCATCCAGTCCAGTTCGCCGAAGTTGCCGTTGATGGAGCCGCACAGCGACTCCAGCTCGTGCAGGATCTCGGTGTACGCGCTGACGTTCTCGCGGCTGGGCGACGCGATCTGGATCAGCGTGGCGCTGGAGCGCAGGTCCGGGTTCTTGGTGAGGAACTCGCGGAAGGCCCGCATGCGTTGCGGCAGGCCCTTCGAATAATCGAGCCGGTCCACGCCCACCAGCAGCTTGCGCCGCGAGTACTCCAGGCGCATGCGCTCGTACAGTTCCACCGCCTCCGGCGCATGGGCCAGCTCGGTGAACTCCTGCACGTCGATGCCGATCGGGAAGGCGCCGGCCTGCACCGTGCGGCCGAAGGCGCGCCAGCGGCCGTCGTCCACCGGCTGCGCGTGCGCCTCGCTTTCCACGTAGCCCGCGAAGTGGTCCAGGTCGGCCTTGCTCTGGAAGCCGACCAGGTCGTAGGCGAACAGGGCGCGGATCAGCCAGTCGTGCCCCGGGATCGCCGCCAGCATCAGCGGCGGCGGCAGCGGGATGTGCAGGAAGAAGCCGATGCGCTGCTTGCAGCCGAGCGCGCGCAGTTCCGCCGCCAGCGGGATCAGGTGGTAGTCGTGCACCCAGATCACGTCGTCGGGCTTGAGCAGCGGCAGCAGCTTGCGCGCGAACAGCTGGTTCACGCGCCGGTAGCCGCTGATGTAGCCGGCGTCGAAGTCCGCCAGGTCCAGCCGGTAGTGGAACACCGGCCACAGCACGCCGTTGGAGTAGCCGAGATAGAAGGCGTCGTGGTCGGCCTGCGAGAGGTCGACCATCGCCAGCGTCACCGGTCCGGCGCGCTGGAACACGACGTCGTCGTCCTCCGCGTCGTCGATCACCTTGCCGCTCCAGCCGAACCACAGGCCGCCGGCGTTGTTCAACACCTCCGCCAGCGCCACGGCGAGCCCGCCCGCGGCGGTCTTGCGCGGGTCCGCGATGCGGTTGGAGACGACGACGAGGCGGCTCATCGGGCTCCTAGATCACCGTGTCCCACGGCGCCGACAGGCGCACCGCGGCGTTGATCGTGCCGACCATCGAGTAGGTCTGCGGGAAGTTGCCCCACATCTCGCCGGTGATCGGATGCGTGTCCTCGGACAGCAGGCCCAGGTGGTTGCGGCTCTTGAGCATCACCTCGAAAATCTCGCGCGCCTGCGCCTTGCGCCCGATGCGCGCCAGCGCGTCGATGCGCCAGAAGGTGCAGATGTTGAACGCGGTCTCGGGCTTGCCGAAGTCGTCGGCGGCCTCGTAGCGGCGCATGTACGGGCCGTCGCACAGCGACTTCTCGAGTGCGTCGACGGTGGCCACGAAGCGCGCGTCGTTCGGGTCGATCATGTTCACTTCCGCCATCAGCAGCGCGCTGGCGTCGAGGTCGCGGCCGCCGAAGCTCTCGGCGAAGGCCTGGCGCTCCTCGCTCCAGGACTCCTTGAGGATGCGGTTGCGGATCGTGTCGGCGCGCTCGCGCCAGTAGCGGATGCGCTCGGGCAGCCCCAGCGCCAGCGCCACCTTGGCCAGCCGGTCGCAGGCGGCCCAGCTCATGAGCGCCGAGGAGGTGTGGATGCGCGCGCGCGTGCGCAGCTCCCACATGCCGGCGTCGGGCGAGTCGTAGACCTTGAAGGCCTGCTCGCCCACCGCCTCCAGGTGCACGAACTCGGCGCGGCTGGCGCGCCGCATCAGCCGGTGGTCGTGGAAGGCCTGCGCCGCGCCCAGGATGATGTTGCCGTACACATCGTGCTGGAAGTGCTCCTGCGCCTGGTTGCCCACGCGCACCGGCCCCATGCCGCGGTAGCCGGGCAGGTGCTCCAGGATCATCTCGGGCAGCCGCTCCTCCTGGCCGATGCCGTACAGCGGCTGGATGTGCCCGCCGCCGGAGCGGATCACGATGTTCATCAGCCAGCGCAGGTATTCCTCCATCGTCGCCACTTCGGAGATGGAGTTGAGCGCGCGCACGACGAAGAAGGCGTCGCGCAACCAGCAGTAGCGGTAGTCCCAGTTGCGGCCGCTGTTGGGGGCCTCGGGGATGGACGTGGTCATGGCCGCCACGATGGCGCCGGTGTCCTCGTACAGCGAGAGCTTGAGCGTGATGGCCGCGCGGATCACTGCGTCCTGCCACTCCAGCGGCAGCGCCAGCGCGCGCGCCCACTGCTTCCAGTAGGCCACCGTCTCCTGCTCGAACAGGCGCGCGGTGTCCTCGATGCCGCTGGTGAGCGTCTCGTCCGGGCCCATGACGAAGTTCATCGGCCGGTCGACCACGAAGAAGGTCTCGGCCAGGATGTACGAGATGGGCGCATCCGTGTTCACGCGCAGCGTCTGCCCCGGGCCGACGTAGCGGATGTGCGTGCTGCCCTGCGTGACCTGCGGCTGGTCGCGCCCCCACTCGAAGCGCGGGCGCAGCAGCACGCGCATCCTGGGCGAGCCCTGCAGCACCTTCACCCGCCGCACCAGCGTCATCGGCCGGAACATGCGGCCGCGGCTCCAGAAGCGCGGCGCGAAGTCGACGACCTCGATGCCCTGGCCGCGGTTGTCGTACAGGCGGGTGCGCAGGACGGCCGTGTTCGGCTCGTACTCCTGCTCGCTGCGCTCGAAGCCCTCCAGCTCGAACTGCCACAGCGCGCCGTTCTCGCTCGGGTCCAGCAGGGCGTTGAAGACCGGGTCGCCGTCGAAGCGGGGCAGGCAGCACCACATGATGCGCGCCTCGCGGTCGACCAGCGCGCTGTACGCGCAGTTGCCGATCATGCCCACCGAGAGCGAGTTGGGATGCGTGGTCTTGTTCATGTCGTTCTCATGAAGCGGGCGGCGATGGCCGCCTCCATTTCTTGCCGCAGGGCCTGCGGGTCGGACACGCGGCGCCAGGCGCAGGTGGCACCCTCGCCGACCTTGATGCCCAGGCCGCCGCGATCCTGCACGGCGGAGAAGCCGACTTCGTCGGTGACGTCGTCGCCGATGAACACCGGCATGCGCCCGGCGAAGGGCGGCTCCTCGAGGAAGTCCAGGATCGCGCGGCCCTTGCTGGCGCCGCCGGGCTTGGCCTCCACGACCATCTTGCCGCGCAGCAGGGCGATGCCGGGGGATTCCTCCACCGCCTGCTGCATGGCGCGCACGCACAGCTCCTCCAGGTCGGGCCGCTGCCGGTAGTGCAGCGCGAGCGAGCCGCGCTTGTTCTCCACCAGCAGGCCCGGGTTCTGGGCCGCCAGCAGGCAGGCGGCTTCCTCCACGTGGTCCAGCGGCTGCGTGTGCAGCAGGTGCACCTGGCCGTCCGTGCCGCGGCGTTCCGCCCCGTGCACGCCGGCGACCGGCAGCTGCAGCGGCTGCAGGAAGCTGTCGATCTGTTCGATCGGGCGACCGGAGATCACCGCGATGGCGCCCTGCAGGTACCCATGGAGGTCCCGCAGCACGGTGATCAGCGGCTGCGGCACGTGCACGGCGCTCGGCTGCGGCGCGATGTCCACCATGGTTCCGTCGAAATCCAGGAACAGGGCGCAGGAGGGATAGAGGATCTCCACAAGCGTCATGCGACCGAACCGTAGCAGAAGCTGCTGCGGTGCGGCGAGATGTCCGGACCATCGGCCCGCGTAGGAGCGCACCGACAGTCGCATCGGCCGCGTGCGCCGGCAGCCCATCCGGGGGGCCAAGGCCGAGGTCCCGGGCACGCTGGCGCGGCCTGGACTAAGCTCGCCCCCATGGACTACGCCCGCTACGAAACCCTGCGCATCGCGCGCCGCGGCCCGGACGACTCCGTGCTCGACATCCAGATGAAGGCGGCCAACGGCAAGCTGCCGACGGCCGGCCATGCCGGTCACCGCGAGCTGGCCGAGATCTGGCGCGACGTGAGCGCTGACGACACGGTGCGCGTCGCCGTGCTGCGCGGCGAAGGCCTGGGCTTTTCCGGCGGCGGCGACCTGGCGCTGGTGCAGGACATGGCCAGCGACTTCGACATCCGCGCCCGGGTGTGGAAGGAAGCGCGCGACCTGGTCTACGCCGTCGTCAATTGCGACAAGCCCATCGTGAGCGCGATGCACGGGCCGGCCGTGGGCGCCGGGCTGGTGGCGGGCCTGCTGGCCGACATCTCGGTGGCGGCGCGCGACGCGAAGATCGTCGACGGCCACACGCGCCTGGGCGTCGCCGCGGGCGACCACGCTGCGATCGTGTGGCCGCTGCTGTGCGGGCTGGCCAAGGCCAAGTACTACCTCCTGCTGTGCGAACCGGTCAGCGGCGAGGAGGCCGAGCGCATCGGCCTCGTCTCGCTGGCGGTGGATGGCGACCAGCTGCTGCCCAGGGCCTACGAGATCGCCGACCGGCTCGCGCAGGGCAGCCAGACGGCGATCCGCTGGACCAAGTATTCCCTGAACAACTGGCTGCGCCAGGCGGGGCCAGCCTTCGACACCTCCCTGGCGCTGGAGTTCATGGGCTTCGCCGGGCCCGACGTGCAGGAAGGCATCGCCTCGCTGCGCGAGCGCCGGCCGCCGAAATTCCGCTGAAGGACACGTGATGAGGACCTTTCTCGCATCCCTCGTGCTCGCTGGCACGGTGCTGTCCGCGCAGGCGGCCGATGCCCCCGCCACGGTGCAGGGCGCCTGGGCGCGGCCCATCGTGGCCGGCCAGCAGTCCAGCGGCGCCTACATGACGATCACGGCGCGCGAGCCGCTCACGCTGCTCGGGGGCGAGTCGCCGGCCGCGGGCATCGTCGAGATCCACCAGATGAAGATGGAAGGCGACATCATGAAGATGCGCGCCGCTGCCGACCTGCCCCTGGCCCCGGGCAAGCCCCTGCAGCTCGGGCCCGGTGGCTACCACTTCATGCTGATGGACCTGCAGGCCCCGTTCAAGGCCGGCACGCAGATCCCGTTCACCCTGCGCTTTCGCGACGCGAAGGGCAAGGTCAGCACGCTGCGACTGAGCGTGCCGGTGCAGGCGGCAGCCCCGCGCGAGTCGCGCCAGTAGGGCCGCCTTCGGGTAAGCTGTCAGCACGACAACTGCCCACCAGGGGAGCGCGCGATGAGCGACAACGGCAACTTCGGTTTTGCGAAACTCGTCCCCGGTTTCGACTTCCTGCAGAACCTGGCGAAGGGCGCTTCGCAGAGCATTCCGCAGATGCCCCACCTGTCCAACTGGGTGGCCCCGACGCTCAACGTCGAGGAACTGGAAAAGCGCATCGCCGAACTCAAGGCGGTGCAGTTCTGGCTCGAGCAGAACGGCAGGGCGCTGTCCGCCACCATCCAGGCGCTGGAAGTGCAGAAGATGACCCTCGCCACACTGGAAGGCATGAACTTCAGCATGGGCGAACTGGCCAACTCGCTCAAGCTCAAGACCACCGAGACCATGGCCAGCGGCGCCCGCCGGATGGGCGAAGCGGCCGAAGCCGCCGCCAGCGCCGTCACGGGGGCGGCCGACGCCGTGGCCGGCGTTGCGCGCCGGAAGCCGGCCGGCAGGAAGGCGGACGAGGAAGAGAACCTCGAGAAGGGCGAGCCGGGCGAGGCCGCCAAGCCTGCCGGCGGCGGGGCGCCGATCGACCCGCTGCAGTGGTGGGGCGCGCTCACGCACCAGTTCCAGCAGATCGCCGCCAACGCGATGAAGGACGCGGCGCAGAAGACCGCCTCCGACACCGCGCGCAACATGGCCGGCGGCGCGGCCAAGGCGGCCGCCGGCATGGCGAAGGCCGCGGTCAAGGCGCCTGCCTCCACCCGCACCGCGGCCAAGAAGTCCACCGCACGCAAGGGCGCGGCACGCAAGACGCGCGCGAAGAAGGCGGCCGACAAGGCGCCTGACAAGTCCGCCGCCTAGGAGCCGCCATGCAGCTCTTTCCCTTCGGCCATGCCACGCACCCGCAGTGGCGGATGGCGGCCGGCCTGGTGCTGGCGCAGTTGCGCGCGCAGATGACGCTCCACGGCTACGCGCCCTCGCCCACGCTGGGCCTGCTGTACGTGACGGACCACTATGCGTCCTCGGCGCAGGACATCCTCGACCACCTCGGCGCCGAACTGCCGGAAGTGACCGACTGGGCCGGCACCGTGGGCGTGGGCATCGCCTCCTCGAACGTGGAGTACTTCGACGAGCCCGCCATGGCGGTGATGCTGTGCGCCGTGCCCTCCCACCAGTACCGCGTCTTCTCCGGCGTCGCGCCCCTGCCCGGGACGTTCCGGGCCCACACGGCCCTGGTCCATGCCGATGCCGCCACGCCCGACGTCGCGGAACTGATCGCGGAGATGGCCGACCGCACGGCCACGGGCTACCTGTTCGGCGGGCTGGCCTCCAGCCGCGGCGACGTGGTGCAGTTCGCCATCGGCGGCAACGGCAACCTGAGCGGGCAGGGCAAGGCCGGCGGCGTGTTCAGCGGCGGCTTGTCCGGCGTGGCCTTCACCGACGACGTGCAACTGGTCTCGCGCATCACGCAGGGCTGCCAGCCGGTCTCGCCGGCGCGCAGCATCACCGGCGCCGACGGCAACCTGGTGACCGAACTCGATGGTGAGCCGGCCCTTGACGTGCTGCTGGACGACCTGCGCATCTCGCTGGAGCAGCCGCAGGCCGCGATGGCGGCCCTGCGCACCACCCTGGTCGGCCTGACGCAGGCCACCGAGGACGTCGTGAGCCGCACGGGCCACTTCGGCACCGACGTCGTGGTGCGGCACATCATCGGCCTGGATCCGCGCCGGCGCGGCGTGGCCGTTGCCGACAAGGTGGACGAGGGCATGCGCCTGGCCTTCTGCCGCCGCGACGTCGAGGCGGCGCGGGCCGACCTGGTGCGCATCTGCGCCGAGGTCCGCGAGGAGCTGGAGCCGGAGGAGCTGCCCCTGGCGGCCGCGAGCGCGCTGATGGCGGCGGACCCGATCGCGCCGCCCAGCCCCGAGACCAGCACCATCGCCGGCGCCATCTACGTCAGCTGCGCCGGCCGCGGCGGCCCGCATTTCGGCGGCCCGAGCGCGGAAATGCAGGTCGTGCGGCGCGCGCTGGGCGATGTGCCGCTGGTAGGCTTCTTCGCCGGCGGCGAGATCGGGCGGAAGAACCTGTACGGGTATACGGGGGTGCTGACGGTCTTCCGTTGAGGCTCACGAAAAGGCGGACAGCCGGACGCAGAGGACGCGAAGGGTACGCAGAGGACGCAAAAGGACATCCATCGAAGGAAATTCCTTTGAATTCTTTGCGTCCTCTGCGTACCCTTTGCGCCCTCTGCGTCCTGCCTTTCGGTTTTCAAGACCCTCAGCGCCGCCGCAACTGCGTGAACGCCGCGAACTCCCAGCTGCGCATCGCCAGCACCAGCGTGTAGCCTTCGCGCTCCTTCGCCGGCAGTTTCTGGTCGGCCTGGTGCTGCTGCGCGAAGTCCTGCGCCACGCGCTGCAGGCGGTCCATGAAGGAGGGCGCGATGGCGCGGCTCACGGCGCCGTGCACCAGCAGCAGGCCTTCCGCCGGGCCGTCGAAGCCGCCGTTGAAGTAATCCAGCACCGCGTGGTCGCGGAAGTAGTGCATCACCGGCCCGTGCGGGCGCCAGCGGAAGGTCTTCGCCAGCTTCAGGCGATAGCGGTTCAACGGCCGCAGCTCGATGATGCCGATGCGGTCCAGCGCCACGAAGTACTTCGTGCACTCCGCTTCGCTCAGGCGGTACTCGGTCGTGACCTGCTCCAGCGTCCACTGGCTCAGCACGCAGATCGCGCACAGCAGCAGCTTCTTGTCCGCCACCACGGCGCGCTCCTGCTCCTGGGTGAGTTCGCTCACCAGCGGCTGCGCATCGGCCACGCGCCGCGCGAGCTCGGCGAAATCGAGCTTGAGCACCCGGCAGATCGCGTCGATGCGCGACAGCGCCATGTCGCCCTTGGCGAGCATGCGCTTGACGCTCGATTCGGCCATGCCCAGGCCCCTGGCCAGTTCCGCATAGGTCATCTGCGCGGCCTTCAGTTCCTTCTTCAGGGCGAGGACGAGATCGGCGGTGGTGCTCATGGAAGTATTGCCTGGCGATACCGCAAGGGCAGGGAATCGACAATGTAGCCGGAATCCGGCACCCTTGCGGCCGCGGGCGGCGAACACTGCGGGCCTCGCCACCCCAAGGAGAAACGATGCGCACCCCCACCCCCCGGGAGTCCCTGCTGCTGGCGCTTGGCGCCGCGCTGCTGCTCGCCGCGCTCTTCGGACCGCACGTCGCCCAGCCGGCGCACTACCACGCCTTCGCCGACCAGCGCAGCCTGTGGGGCGTGCCGCACGCGCTGGACGTGCTGTCGAACCTGCCCTTCGCGCTCGCGGGCATCGCCGGGCTGCGGCTGCTGCGCGGCGACGCGGGCCTCGCGATGGCGCCGGTGCAGCGGGGCTGCGCGGCGCTGTTCTTCGGCGGCCTCGTGCTCACCACCGTGTGTTCCGCCTGGTACCACCTGCAGCCGCAGGACGCCGGCCTGGCCATCGACCGCGCCGGCATGAGCCTCGCGTTCGCGGGAGCGCTCGGCCTGCTGGCCGCCACCCAGGTCAGCGACCGCGCGGGGCGGATGCTGGCGCTGGCCGTACTCGTGGCAGCGCCCCTCGCGATCATGGTCTGCCTGGTGACCGGCAACGTGCTGCCCTGGGCGCTGCTGCAGGGCGGCGGCCTGCTGCTGTTCGTCGTCTTCGGCCTGCGCGCGCCGCGCACCGGCGCGCTGCACGTGCGCTGGGTTGCGGTGCTGGCCATCTACGTCATCGCCAAGCTGCTGGAGGTGGGCGACCACGCGGTCTTCGAAGCCAGCGGACAGTTGCTCTCCGGACACACGCTCAAGCACCTGGTCGCCGCTTTCGCCGCATGGCCGCTGCTTTCCGCGATCGCGGCCCTGCGCCGCGGGCAGAATCCGGCGAGCAGCGTGGCCACCGTCCGCGCGTGAGGAGGACCGTCGCATGAACACCGCCACCGCGCAAGCGCCCGTGCCCGCCGCCGGCGCCGCCCCCCATCCCAACCAGTTCGCGCTGCTGCGCCAGCGCCGCTTCGCGCCCTTCTTCTGGACGCAGTTCGCCGGCGCCGCCAACGACAACCTGTTCAAGTTCGCCTTCACCGTGATGGTGACCTACCAGCTGCAGGTGGCGTGGATGCCGCCCGCGATGGCGGGCCTGGTGATCGGCGCGCTGTTCATCCTGCCCTACCTGCTGTTCTCCGCCACCAGCGGGCAGCTGGCGGACAAGTGCGACAAGCGCAGCCTGATCCTGTTCGTCAAGTGGCTGGAGATCGGCATCATGCTGCTGGCCACCTGGGGCTTCTTCACCGCCAACGTCGTGGTGCTGCTGGCGTGCACCTTCCTCATGGGCCTGCACTCCACCCTGTTCGGGCCGGTCAAGTTCGCCTACCTGCCGCAACACCTGGACGAGCGCGAGCTCACGGGCGGCAACGGCATGGTGGAGATGGGCACCTTCGTCGCGATCCTGCTCGGGCAGGTCGCGGGCGGCCTCGTGGTCGACATTCCTGCCATCGGCCCGCAGGCCGTCGGCTTCTCCTGCGTCGCCCTGGCGGTGATCGGTCGCCTGGTCGCCCACGCGATCCCCGCCTCGCCGGCCAGCGCGCCCGAGCTGCGCATCAACTGGAATCCCTTCAGCGAGACCTGGCGCAACCTGAAGCTGGCGCACGGCAACGTCGTCGTCTTCCGCTCTCTCCTCGGGATCAGCTGGATGTGGTTCTTCGGCGCCGTGTTCCTCAGCCAGTTCCCCTCCTTCGCCAAGGAGGTGCTGCACGGCAACGCGCAGGTCGCCTCGCTGCTGCTGGTGGTGTTCTCCATCGGCATCGGCGCCGGTTCGCTGATGTGCGAGATGCTGTCGCGCCGGCACGTGGAGATCGGCCTCGTGCCCGTGGGCGCCATCGGCATGACGGTGTTCGCGGTGGACCTGTACTTCGCCTCGCGGGGGCTGCCGCCGGCAGGCAATCTCACGCTGGGCCAGTTCGTCGGCATCGCGGCGCACTGGCGCGTGATGGCGGACCTGGCGCTGCTCTCGCTGTTCGCCGGCCTCTACTCGGTGCCGATGTACGCGCTGATCCAGCTGCGCGCGCAGCCCACGCACCGCGCGCGCATCATCGCGGCGAACAACATCCTCAATGCGCTGTTCATGATCGGCAGCTCGGTGATCGCCGGCGCGCTGCTGAAGGCGGGGGCCACCATTCCGCAGATCTTCCTGCTGGTGGGCGTCGCCAACGCGCTGGTGGCCGGCTACATCTTCCTGCTGGTGCCGGAGTACCTGCTGCGCTTCGTCGCCTGGATCGCCACGCACATCGTCTACCGCTTCCGCGTGCGCGGCGACGAGCAGATCCCCGTCAGCGGTCCCGCGGTGCTCGCCTGCAACCACGTGAGCTTCGTCGACGCCGTGCTGCTGATGGCGGCGAGCCCGCGGCCGATCTACTTCGTGATGGACCACCGCATCTTCCGCTTCCCCGTGCTGGGCTGGCTGTTCCGCCTGTCCAAGGCGATCCCGATCGCGCCGCAGAAGGACGACCCCGCGGTCTACGAAGCGGCCTTCGAGCGCGCCGCGCAGGTGCTGCGCGAGGGCGACCTGCTGGCGATCTTTCCCGAGGGCGGGATCACGCGCGACGGCACGCTGCAGCCGTTCAAGGGCGGGATCATGAAGGTGCTGGAGCGCGCGCAGGCCGATGGCGTGCAGCCGCCGGTGATCCCGATGGCGCTGACGAACCTGTGGGGTTCCTTCTTCAGCCGCATCGAGCAGGGCAACGCGATGGTGCGGCCGTTCCGCCGCGGCATCTTCAACCGCGTGGGGCTGAACGTGGGCGCGCCGCTGCCGGCGGCGCAGGTGCGGCCGGCGCTGCTGCAGCAGCGGGTGGCGCAGCTGCTGACAGCGTAAGGGCGCCACGGGGGGTAGGCTGGTGGTGAGCCGCGTCAGCGCGAACCCCAGCGATGCGCGAAGCGCTGGGGTTCCGGCGCATTCGCGCGTCACCGCCAGCCTACCCCACCCCGATCACGCCGATGCGCGCGCCGGCCACAGCTTGGCGCGCCGCAGTCCCACCGCGATGGCGCCGATCGCCCCCAGCACGGAGAGGATGACCAGCCCCTGCCCGAGCCGCACCTGGTCGTCCAGCAGGTAGGCATTGCACAGTCGCAGGGGCGCATCCTGGTACAGCTGGCCGGCGGCTGCCATCATCGGCAGCAGGTTGCCCAGGAAGAAGGCCTGCACCAGCAGGCCGGCGCGCCGCCACGACAGCTGCAGCGCCGCGCCGCAGGCGAGCAGGGCCAGCCATTTCGCCGCCTCGGCGCGCGCGTCGACGAGCACGAGATCGAGCAGGCGCGGGATCATCAGCACCATCAGCGTGAGCGCGCAGGCGAGCAGGCCCGCGATGCCATGCGCGTTCCATCCATCGACGTGCCGGCGCCAGGCCGTGGGCAGCGCGCGCGCCAGGAAGTAGCCGGCCGCGACCACGAGCGGGAACTGCACCAGCATGTGCAGGCTCATGCTGGATTCCAGCAGCCGGCGCACGGGCGGCAGGGCCAGCACGGCGAGGCCGGCGAGCGCCGCCGCGGTCGCGGGCAGCCGCTTCACGGCGCGCCTCCCTCGGCCAGGTGCACGGCGTAGTCCAGCGCGAGCTGCTGCTCGGCGAAATCGAAGATGCGCAGCAGCCGGCCTTGGCGGTCCACCACCAGCAGCGCGGCGTTGTGCTGGAAGTCGCCGCGCCCGTCCGGCACCACGACGACGCGGAAGGCATCGAGCAGCGTCTGCGTCGCGGCGGGCGTGGGCACGCGCACGAAGTGCCACCAGCGGGGATCGGCGCCCATGCTCTTCGCGTAGGTGGCCAGCCGCGCCCGGTCGTCGCGTGCCGGATCGAAACTGATCGAGACGAGCTGCACGTGCGCCGGTTTGGCGGCGGCCTGCAGCGTCGCCTGCATCTGCTGGAACACGGTGCCGCCCGCCAGGCACAGCGTCTCGCAATGCGTGTAGACGAACTCCACGATGCTCACGTCGCGGCCGTTGGCCAGGAGCCCGCGCAAGTCACGCGCGCCTACGCCAGGGCCCTGCACCGCGACGCCCGGAGCCGGCACCGGCGCCCGGGCCACCTCGATGCGCCGCGCGCCTTCCTCCGTCCACGCCTGGAAGCCGTGCGTCAGGCGCGTGGCGCCGGCCCAGGCGGCCCACAGCAGCGCGGCACAGAGCACGAACGTGCGGACCATCAGCGGGCAAGGATCTTGTTGCGGCCGTGGAAGCGCAGCGGCGTCGCGCGTGCCGGGCCCTTGTCCTTCGGCAGCACGTCGGCGAGCGTGTACGCGTCCAGGTGGGCCATGAAGTTGCGCAGCGCGCCGTCCATGACGCCGGTCAGGTCGCAGCTGCCATGCAGCATGCAGCTGTGGCCGCTGGAGAAGCACTCCACGATGAAGAAGTCGGGTTCCATCGTGCGCTCCACGTCACCCAGCCGGATCTCGGCCGGCGACTTCGCCAGCCGGATGCCGCCGCCCTTGCCGCGCGTGGTGTCCAGCCAGCCGCCCAGCGCGAGCTGGTGGGTGATCTTCATCAGGTGGGTCTGCGAGATGTCGTAGGCGGCCGCCACCTCCGCGATGGTGCACAGGCGCTCGGGCCGCTGCGCCACGTACATCAGCAGCCGGATGGCGTAATCGGTCATGCGCGCGAGCCGCATTGCAGGTCCTCGGGTTCAGGGCGATCGGGCCGGCAGCGCCGCGAGCTCGGCGCCGCCGTTGAATGGCTTGCTGCGTGGATTCTGCTTGCGTTCGGTGGCGAAGAGTTCGGCCGGCAGGGCCGCCGCGTGGTTGCCCCAGCTGGCTCGCACGTAGCTCGCCACCGCGGCCAGCTCCGCGTCGCCCAGGCGCGCGAACGAGGGCATGCTGCCCTTGTACGCAGTGCCCTTCACCGTGAGCTCGCCCTCGATGCCGTGCAGCAGGATGTTGGCCAGCACGCGCGGCTCGCCCTGCACCCACTCGGAGCCGTCCAGCGGCGGGAACACGCCGGGCACGCCGGTGCCGGCCGCCTGGTGGCAGGCGACGCAGTTGGCGGCGAACAGCTGCTTGCCGTCGATCGCGCCGGCCGCGCCGGCCGCGGGCCGCAGGTCGGCGAGCGTGCGGCGGTCGCCGAGGCCCGGCATGCCGAAGGGCTCGGAGAACAGGATGTAGCCGGCGCCCGCCAGCACCATCGCGAGGGTGATGCCGGCGACCACCAGCGGGATCGGCTGGCTGCGCTCGGTGGGATCGGCGGTCTCGCGCAGCTGCGCGGGCGTGGGCGCGGGGGCGGGGGTCGGCATGGCGTGTCCGTTCGCGGGATCAGGGTTGGGGCGGCGCGGGCAGCACCGGATAGGTGTGGTCCAGCGTCTGCAGGTACTTCACGAGATCGAGGGCCTGCGGCGTGGGCACGACGACCTGGCCTTCGGCAGGCCCGAACCCCGACGGCAGCTGGAGCGGCTGCTCGCCTTCGCGTTGGGCCTCGCCTGCGTCCTTCACCGTGAACAGGAAGGGGTACGAAGGCATGATCGATTCCTTCACGTACGCGCGCGGCTGGTACAGGTGGCCCAGGTTCCAGTCCTTGCTCGGTTGGCGCGCGCCGATGTTGAACAGGTCCGGCCCGGTGCGCATGCTTCCCAGCAGGTGCGGCTTGTCGTACACGTAGTCGCCCGGCACCGAGGCGCGGCCCCAGCCGCGCTGCGCGTCGGGTCCGAGCCCGCGATCGCGCGGCTGCTGGCTGTGGCAGTAGACGCAGCCGTTGGCCACGTACACCTCGCGCCCGCGCAGCTGCGAGGCGGTATAGGGTTGCAGCTTCGCCGGCGCGGGGACGTCGCTCACCTGCAGGTAGGGCAGCACCACGAGGGCGGCGGTGGCCACGCCGAGCGCGACCATCGCGCCGGCGGCCAGCTTGGTTTCATTTTCCATACGCGGGTTCCAGGTCGTCGTGGCGCGCGGCCCCGAACAGGGCGGCGCCGGCGCGCATCGGCCCGAAGCGCAGGGCCATGGCGAGGAAGTGGCCGACGAACACGAGGTGGCTCGCCAGCATCAGCGCGCCGCCGACCGAGCGCCACTGCAGGTAGGGCCGCGTGAGCGTCACCGACTCCATGAAGGCGCGGGCCGGGTCGAGCATCGCGAGGCCCTGCAGCCAGCCGCCGATGGTGAGCGCCACGAAGTAGATCGTGATGCCCACGGCGGCCAGCCAGAAGTGCAGCGTGATCAGGCGCGGATAGGGCCACTCCCAGTTCAGCACCCGTGGCAGCATGAAGTAGATGGCACCGAACAGCACCATGCTGACGAAGCCGTAGGCACCCAGGTGCGCGTGGCCCACGGTGTAGTGGGTGAAGTGCGTGACGGCGTTGACGCTGCGCAGCGCCTCCATCGAGCCCTGCAGCGAAGACGCCAGGTACACCAGGCCGCCGAACATCATGAAGCGCAGCGTGGGCGACCAGCGCGCCAGGTGCATGCGGCCCTGCAGCGTGCCGGCCATGTTGATCGTGAAGGCGATCACCGGGATCACCATCATCAGGCTCTGCACGATCGACAGCGTGACCAGCCAGCCCGGCACCGGGCCGCCGATCAGGTGATGCCCGCCCACCTGCCCGTAGAAGAAGGCGAGCGTCCAGAACCCCAGCAGCGACAGGTTGTACGAGCGCACCGGCCGGCCAATGATCTTCGGCAGGAAGTAGTAGATCGCGCCCACGCTGACCGGCGTGAACCAAAGGCCAAGCACGTTGTGGCCGTACCACCAGTTGGTGGTGGCCTGCTGCACGCCGGTGTGCACGCCCGGCAGCTTGGCGACGATGAACAGCAGCGTCACCCACAGCAGGCCCGCCACCAGGTACCAGACGCTCACGTACAGGTGCTCGGTGCGCCGGTTCACCAGCGTGGTGAGCACCGGCAGGATGATCATCGCCAGGCCGGCGACCAGGAACAGGCCGATCTGCCACGGGATCTCCAGGTACTCCATGCCGTCGCTCCAGCCCATGGCGATGGCGCCGATGCCGGCGGCGATGCCGGTGTTGATCAGCGCGCCACCGAGCAGCGTCCAGACGGCGCCGCGCAGTTCGGTGCGCAGCAGCCGCGGCAGCAGCCACAGGATCAGGCCGAGCGCCGCGTTGGTGATCCAGCCATAGAGCACCGCCGTCAGGTGCACGGTGCGGATGCGGCCGAAGGTGAGCCAGCCCTGCTGCACCAGCCAGTCCGGCGCGTGCAGCTTGATCGACGAGGTCAGGCCGGCCACCGATCCGAGCAGCAGCCAGAAGCAGGCGAAGGCCACGAACATGAAGACCGGAAAGGCGCTGGAGCGGTCGGCCAGCACGCGTGCGCGCAGGTCGGCGGCATCGGCATCCGGCGCCGGCGCATGGGCGGCGGCAGCCTGCAGCGACTTCTGGTCGGCGGCGGGCAGGGCCGGGTCGTCGACCCGGCCCACCTCGCCGCGCGCGAAGATCACCGAGGCCGCGGCCGGGTTCTCCACCAGCAGGCCCTGGCGCAGCGACCAGATGAAGGCGAACAGGCCCAGTAGCGAAAGCAGGAACGCCGCCAGCAGACTGAGGACTGCGCTGTCCATCACGCGACCCCTTCCCGCGCGTCGGCCGAGCGGGCGGCCTGGTAGCCGTACCAGAGGCTTTCGGCGACGCGCAGCGCCAGTTCGTTGGCGCGTTCGGCCATGGGCTCGTTGCCCAGGGTGGCCGTGGTCTGCCGGAACAGCGCCAGCCAGTGGTGGAACAGGTCCGCACGCAGGCCGGGCAGGGCGGCGTGCTTGGGCATCGGCGCGCCGCGGAAGCGTGCGGTGCCGCGCAGCGCCCCCGACCAGAAGTCCACCATGGTGGCCAGGTGCGGGTCCCATTGGCGGATGTGCGTGTCGAAGATGGGGCCGAGCAGGGGGTCCTGCCGGATGCGCGCATAGAAGCCGTGGACCAGGCGGGTCACTTCTTCCTCGGTGCAGAGGTCGGGGGTGGGCATGTCGCGTCGTCTTGTCGAAGAGGCGTGATTATAAGATTCATGAAGAAAGAATCTTCAGGCGACGGACATTTCCGTGCGGGGCCGCGGGGAACAACGGTGCTGGCGGAAGGGTCACTGCACCTCCCGCTGCCGCGAGTGCCTACAATACATTCATTAAATAGTCATCTTATGCGAGCCCCTGCGCCGCACCATCCGCCATGCCCACCGACGCCTTCGCCTCCTTCCCCTCCTTCTTCGACGAAGCGCCCACGATCCGGGTGCAGGACCCGCTGGCGGAATTCCTGGGCGCCGTGCGCGGCGGCCTGCTGGAATACTGCTACGCCGATGCGGTGCAGTTCGCCGGCCACTCGTGCCCCACGGTGGCGAGCGCCTTCCTCATGACCCGCGCCGCTCTGCGCGCGCTGTACCCCGACACGCTGCCGCGGCGTGGCGAGTTGCGCGTGGAACTGCGCGAGCCCGCAGCCGAGGGCGTGACCGGCGTGATCGGCGGGGTCGCCGGCTTCCTCACCGGAGCGGCCGGCGAGAGCGGCTTCCACGGCATCGGCGGACGCTTCGCGCGCCAGGGCCTGCTCGCCTATGACGCGCCCATCGGCACGCAGCTGCGCTTCACGCGGCTGGATACCGGCGCGAGCGTGGGCGTGTCGGCCGACCTGATGCCGGTGGCGGGCGATCCGCGCGTGATGCAGCTGATGCCCCTGTGCCTGCGCGGGCTCGCCTCGCCCGAGGAGCAGGAGGCCTTCCGCGCCGGCTGGCAGGACCGCGTGAGGCGCCTGCTGCTGGAGCATGCCGACGACCCCGAGGTGATCGTGCTGGAGCGGGAGTCCGAAGCGGTCCTGGCGGACGCCGCACGATGAACGTCGCCGCCCTGCCCCTGGGCCGCTCACCCATTGCGCGCTGCCCTGCCTATCGCGCCGACGATCCCTGCCTGCCTTGCACGCTCGCCAGCATCGGCACCGCGATCGGCCCGGTGCCGGCGCCGCGCCGCCGCCTGCAGCGCGGCGAAACCCTGTTCCGCGAGGGCGACGCCTGCCGCAGCCTTTACGGCGTGCGCAGCGGCACCTTCAAGGCGGTCGTCGCCACGCCGGACGCGGGCGAGCAGGTCACGGGCTTCCAGCTCTCGGGCGAACTGCTCGGGCTCGACGGCCTCGCGGAGGATCGGCATGCCAGCAGCGCCGTCGCCCTGGAGGACTCGGAAGTGATCGTGCTCGCCCACGGCGGCCCGCCGCGCGAGGAGACGCGCGAGCTGTACGCGGCGCTGCCGCGCCTGCTGGCGCGCGAACTGGTGCGCAAGCAGAAGCTCGCGGTGCTGCTGTCCTGCATGAGCGCGGAGCAGCGGCTGGCCTCCTTCCTCCTGAACCTGTCGCACCGGCTGCATGCGCGCGGCTATTCGGCCACCGAGTTCCACCTGCGCATGACGCGGCGCGAGATCGGCAGCTACCTCGGGGTGAAGCTGGAAACCGTGAGCCGCACGTTCGCGGACCTGCAGCGCCGCGGCCTGCTGCGCATCGACGGCCGCTCGGTGGTGCTCCCGAACCGCCGCGCGCTGGTGCGCCTGTTCGACGAACTGCCGCTGCGGCAGCCGGCCGCGCTGCGCGAAACGGCCCTCCATGCCTGACATCGCCGCCGAAGCGCCGCTCGCACGCGCCTTGCAGCAACCCTACCGCCACGGCTTCGTCACCGAGATCGAGTCCGACGCGCTGCCGCCCGGGCTGGACGAGGGAACCGTGCGGGAGATCTCGCGGCGCAAGCGCGAGCCCGAGTTCCTCCTGCGCTGGCGGCTGGCCGCCTTCGAGCGCTGGCTGTCCATGAGCCCCCCGGACTGGGCGCAGCTGCGCATGCAGCCGCCCGATTTCCAGGCCCTCTGCTACTACTCCGCGCCGAAGTCGATGAAGGACGGGCCCAGGAGCCTGGCCGACGTCGATCCCAAGCTGCTGGAAACCTACGAGAAGCTCAACGTGCCGCTGCACGAACGCGCCCGCCTGGCTGGCGTGGCGGTGGACGCGGTGTTCGACAGCGTGTCGGTCGGCACCACCTTCCGCGAGCAGTTGGCGCAGGTCGGCGTGATCTTCTGCTCCTTCTCGCACGCCGTGGAGCACCACCCGGAGCTGATCGAACGCTACCTCGGTTCGGTCGTGCCCCCCGGCGACAACTTCTACGCCGCGCTGAATTCCGCCGTGTTCTCCGACGGCTCCTTCGTCTACGTGCCCGCCGGCGTGCGCTGCCCGATGGAGCTGTCCTCGTACTTCCGCATCAATGCGCGCAACACCGGCCAGTTCGAGCGCACGCTGATCATCGCCGAGGCCGGCAGCGAGGTGAGCTACCTGGAAGGCTGCACCGCGCCGCAGCGCGACGAGAACCAGCTGCACGCGGCGGTGGTGGAACTCGTCGCGCACGACGACGCGCGCATCAAGTACTCCACGGTGCAGAACTGGTATCCCGGCGACGAGCACGGCCGCGGCGGGATCTACAACTTCGTCACCAAGCGCGGTCTGTGCGCGGGACGCCGATCGCGCATCGCCTGGACGCAGATCGAGACCGGCTCGGCGATCACCTGGAAATACCCGAGCGTGGTGCTGCGCGGCGACGACTCCAGCGGCGAGTTCCATTCGGTGGCCGTGTCCAACCATTTCCAGCAGGCCGACACGGGCACCAAGATGATCCACATCGGCCGCAACACCACGAGCCGCATCGTGGCCAAGGGCATCAGCGCCGGCCATGCGCACAACAGCTACCGTGGGCTGGTGCGCGTCGCGCCCACCGCGCAAGGCGCGCGCAACCACACGCAGTGCGACTCGCTGCTGATCGGCGGCGATTGCGGCGCCCACACCTTTCCCTACGTGGAGGCCGCGCGCGCCGACGCGCAGGTGGAACACGAGGCGACCACCACCCGCATTTCCGAGGAACGCCTGTTCTATGCCCGCCAGCGCGGCCTCGATGCCCAGGAGGCCACGGCGCTGATCGTCGGCGGCTTCTGCCAGTCGGTGCTGGCGGAGCTGCCGATGGAGTTCGCGCTCGAGGCGCGCTCGCTGCTGGCCGTGTCGCTGGAAGGCGCCGTCGGCTGAAGCCCCCATGAACCAGAGAGAAGAGATGCACTCCCATCCCCCCGTGCTGCAGGTGCAGGACCTGCGCGTCGCCGTCGCCGGCCGCACCGTGCTGCAGTCCGTTTCGCTGCAGGTGAATGCCGGGGCCGTCGTCGTCCTCATGGGCGCCAACGGCAGCGGCAAGAGCACCCTCGGCCTGGCCCTGGCCGGTCACCCGCGCTACGAGGTGACCCGCGGGCAGGCCAGCCTGGGCGACGAGGACCTGCTGGCGATGAGCGTGGAAGCGCGCGCCCGCGCCGGCCTGTTCCTGTCCTTCCAGGCGCCGCCCGACATCCCCGGCGTGAAGAACAACCTGTTCGTGCGCACCGCCGTCAACGCGGTACGGCAGGCCCGCGGCGAGGCGCCACTGGACGCCTTCGACTTCCTCGGCGAAGCGCGCGCCGCCGCCCGCCGGCTGGGCCTGCCCGAAGCGATGCTGAACCGGCCGGTGAACGAGGGCTTCTCGGGCGGCGAGCGCAAGCGCAACGAGCTGCTGCAACTGGCCATGCTGCGGCCCCGCATCGCGATCCTGGACGAGATCGACTCCGGCATGGACGTCGATGGCGTGCGGGCCACGGTGGAACTGGTTGCCGCGCTGCGCGCGCAGGGCACCGGCTTCCTGGTCGTCTCGCACTACCAGCAGCTGATCGAATCGCTGGCGCCGGACGCGGTGCTGCGGCTGGATGCCGGCCGCATCGCGCAAAGCGGCGGGCTCGAGCTGGTGCAGGACATCGCGCGCACCGGCTACGCGCCGGCGCGCCAGGCGCTCGAGGCCTGAGCATGGACATGGCCCTCGACCCCCGCCCGGCCGCCCGCGCGCAGCTTGCGGCGCACGGCTGGATCCCGCGCAAGGCGGAACTGTTCCGGCACCTGCCGCCGCCGCCTGCGGCGGCCTGGCTGGGCGAGGAAGCCAGCATCGACGACGGGCCGCCGGATTGCGGCTGGTCCTTGCGCGACATACCGGGCGTGCCTGTGGGCAACGCCGAACTGCGCTGGTTCGACATGGTCCATGCCGCGCAGCGTGCCAGGCTGCTGTCGGGGCTGCCGCTGCCCGGGGAGGATGACGCCGCCCCGTTCGCCTGGGCTCATCGCGCGTTGCTGCGCCATGCGCTGCGGGTGCGGGTGGGTGCGGCCGGCCCGGGCGCGGCGCCGACCTTCCTGCACCTGGCGCACCGCGGGCACGGGGCCGTCGAAGCCCCGCTGCTGCTGCTGGAACTGGAAGCCGGGGCGCGCTGCGTACTGCTCGAGACGCACGAGGGCGGCCCGGGCGTGTCGGGCGTCCAGAACCTGCAGGTGCATGTGGTCCTGGAGGAGGGCGCGCACCTGCAGCACCTGCGTAGCGTGAGCCCCGCCGCGGGCGATCGCCTGGCCCACCACGTGCACGCGCGCCTGGAGCGCGCCGCCGTCTATGCGCAGTGCCTGCTGGCCGGCACCGCGGCCTACCACCTGCAGCGCAACGTGTTCGAGCTGCAGGGTGAAGATGCGGTGGTGCAGGTCGCCGGCGTGTTGCTCGGGGCGACGGGCGCGCTGGAGCAGCAGGTGCTGGCGCGCCACGCCGCACCGCGCACGCGCAGCGGCGTCGAGATGATCGCGCTGCCCGGCGCCAGGGCACAGATGGTCGCCAGCGCGCACACGCGCATCGCCCCCGGCTGCGACGACGCCGACGTGCGCCAGCGCCTGGCCGGCATTCCCGTCGCGGGACATCCGCGCATCGTGCTGCGCCCGCACCTGGAGATCCACCACGACCAGGTGCAGGCCGCCCACGGCGCCACCTGGGGTGCCTTGCCCGAGGAAGCGCTGTTCCACGCGCGCCAGCGCGGGCTGGACGAGGCGCAGGCCCGCTCGCTGATCGTGGCCGGCCTGGCGCGCGCGGTGCTCGCCCGGGCCATCGACGAGGCCGCATTGCCGCCGGCGTTGCGCCTGGAAGATGCGCTGGCTGCCGCCCTCGCGCGCCAGTTCGGATCCGCCGGCACGGAGCCCGCCCATGGGTAAGCTGCTTTCGCCCCATACGCTCGCTGGCGGTTTCGACGGACTGGCGCAGCGCGTGCACGACGCGCCCCTGGCCTACCTGGACAACGCGGCCACCACGCACATGCCGGTGGCCGTGCGCGAGGCGATGGAAGCCTTCGAGCGCCGCCATCGCGCCAACATCCATCGCGGCGTGCACACGCTCAGCGAGCGCGCGACGCAGGCGTTCGAGGACGCGCACACGACGCTCAAGCGCTTCGTCGGCGCGGGTGCGCAGCACGAACTGGTCTTCACCTCGGGCACCACCGAGTCGCTCAATCTCGTCGCTCACGGGCTGTCGGATGCGGGCTTCGCGCCGCCCGTGCTGCGCCCGGGGGACGAGATCATCACGACGGCGCTGGAACACCACGCCAACCTGGTGCCCTGGCAGGTGGCCGCGCGCCGCAGCGGCGCGCGCCTGCTGGTGCTGCGCCCCGACGTCGAAGGCCGCCTGCACGCCGACGACCTGGCGCGGCTGCTGGGCCCGCGCACCCGTGTCTTCGCGGTCACCGCCTGCGCGAACGCGACGGGCGAGCGGCCCCCCTACGAGGCCCTGCTGGCGCTCGCCGCCGAGGCCGGGGCCTTCACGGTGCTGGATGCCGCGCAGGCCGTGGGGCACGAAGTGCCGCAGCTGTCGCAACTGGATTGCGACTTCATGGCCTTTTCCGGCCACAAGATGTACGGGCCCATGGGCATCGGTGTGCTCGCCGGGCGGCGAGCCGCGCTGGAACGGCTGGCCCCCCTGCGCTTCGGCGGCGACATGGTGGAGTGGGTCAGCGAGAGCGAAGCGAGCCTGGCCGCGCTGCCCGCGCGGCTGGAGGGCGGCACGCCGAATGTCGCGGGCGCGGTGGGCCTCGCGGCAGCGGCCGACTTCATCGACGTGACCGGACGTGATGCCATCGACGCGCATGTGCGGGCCTTGCGCGCGCATGCCGTGCAGCGCCTGTCCACGCTGCCGGGCGTCACCGTGCTGGCCAGGCACGCCAGCGCATCGGCCATCGTTTCCTTCGTCGCCGCCGACGTGCATCCGCACGACCTGGGCACGCTGCTGGACGCGCGCGGGATTGCCGTGCGCACCGGCCATCACTGCGCGCAACCGCTGCTGGCCTGCCTGGGCGTCGGGCCGACCACGCGGGCCTCCTTCGCGATCTACAACACCCACGACGAGGTCGAGCGCCTGGCCGACGCCGTGGCGAATGCGCTTCAGGTGCTGCGATGAGCGCCGCCCGGCCGCCCGAAGGCGCTCGCCCCCTCCGCTTGCGGAGGGGGGAGGAGGAGTCCGCGCGGCGGACGGATCCTGGGGGAGGTTATCCAATGAGCTTCGTCACCGACGACCTGTACCAGGACCTGGTGCTGGAACACAAGCGCGCGCCGCGCCACTTCGGCGCCATCGCCGCGCCCACGCACGAAGCGCAAGGGCGCAATCCGCAATGCGGCGACGAGGTGCGCTTGCAGTTGCGCCTGGCCGACGGGCGCGTGGACGCCATCGGCTTCACCGGCCAGGGCTGCGCCATCTGCATCGCCTCGACCTCGATGATGACGCAGGCGCTGCTCGGCGCGCAGGTGGAGGCCGCGCGGGCGCTGCAACAGCACTTCCGCGCCGTGCTCACGGGCCAGGCGGAACCGGAAGAAGTCACGCTGGGCAAGCTGGCCAGCCTCGCCGGCGTGCGCCAGTACCCGTCGCGCATCAAGTGCGCGCTGCTCGGTTGGCACGCGCTGATGCACGCCTTGCAGGAGCCGGTGGGTGCGGGGCAGCCGGAGGCCGGCGCATGAGGCCGCGCCGGGAACAGGTGATCGTGCGCCGCGCCGTCACCGTGGGACGCGTTCCGGACGGCACGCCGCTGGAGCTGGAGCCCGGGATGCTGGGGCAGGTGACGCAGGCGCTCGGCTCCAACTTCACGCTGCTGGTCGAAGGCCAGCTCGTGCGCCTGAAGGGCAGCGACGCCGACGCGATCGGCAAGCCGGTGCCGGTGGCTGCGCCCGAGGAGGACGACGGCGATGCGGACCTGGAACAGCGCATCTGGCGCACGCTGGCCAGCTGCTACGACCCGGAGATCCCGGTGGACATCGTGGAGCTGGGACTGGTCTATCGCTGCGAACTCGCCCCGCAGGAGGACGGCCGCACCCGCGTGGAGATCGACATGACGCTCACCGCGCCGGCCTGCGGAATGGGCGAGCTGCTGGCCGAGGAAGTGGCCGACAAGGTGCTGGCGCTGGCCGAGGTGGGCGAGGTGAAGGTGGACCTCGTGTTCGACCCGCCGTGGGACCGATCGCGGATGTCCGAGGCCGCGCAACTGGCGCTGGGGCTTTGAGCGCCGGCCCCGATCGGGAAGCGCGCCCGCGCAGGTCGGCGGCCCGTAGGCTGGCGGTGGAGCGAAGCGCAACCCCAGCGATTCGGCGCGGCAGCGCTGGGGTTGCCGCGCTCCGCGCGTCACCGCCAGCCTACGAAACTTCCTTCACACCCCGCGCTGCCGATCCCGCCGGAACGCCAGCGCGTAAGCCGCGAAGGTGTTCGTATCGAGCGCCTCGCGGATCTCCCGCATCAGGTTCAGGTAGAAGTGCAGGTTGTGGATGGTGGCCAGCATCGGCCCCAGCATCTCGCCGCAGCGATCCAGGTGGTGCAGGTAGGCGCGCGAGAAGCCGCCGCTCACCGTTCCGTCGGCGCGCGTGTAGCCGCGGCACGTGTAGCAGGTGCAGGTCTCGTCCAGCGGACGCGCATCGCTGCGGTGCTTGGCGTTGCGGATCTTCAGGTCGCCGAAGCGCGTGAACAGGTGGCCGTTGCGCGCGTTGCGCGTGGGCATCACGCAGTCGAACATGTCCACGCCCTGCGCCACGCCTTCGACCAGGTCCTCCGGCGTGCCCACGCCCATCAGGTAGCGCGGCTTGTGGGCGGGCAGGCGATGCGGCGTGTGCGCCATGATGCGCAGCATGTCCTCCTTGGGCTCGCCGACGCTCACGCCGCCGACCGCGTAGCCGGGGAAGTCCATGTCGACCAGCGCCGCGAGCGATTCCTCGCGCAGGTGCTCGTACATGCCGCCCTGCACGATGCCGAACAGCGCATTCGGGTTCTCCAGCCGCGCGAATTCGTCCTTGCAGCGCAGCGCCCAGCGGCGCGACAGTTCCATGGAGAAGCGCGCCTCCGCTTCCGTCGTGATGTGGCCCTGCGTGTCGTAGGGCGTGCACTCGTCGAACTGCATCACGATGTCGGAGTTCAGCGTGGTCTGGATCTGCATCGAGATCTCGGGCGTGAGGAACAGCTTGTCGCCGTTGACCGGCGAGGCGAACTTCACCCCCTGCTCGCTGATCTTGCGCATCTCCCCCAGGCTCCAGACTTGGAAGCCGCCGGAGTCGGTGAGGATCGGCTTGTCCCACTGCTCGAAGGCATGCAGGCCGCCGAACTGCTGCAGCACGTCCAGCCCCGGGCGCATCCACAGGTGGAAGGTGTTGCCCAGGATGATCTGCGCGCCCATCTCCTCCAGCGACCGCGGCATGACGCCCTTGACGGTGCCGTAGGTGCCCACGGGCATGAAGACCGGCGTCTGCACGACGCCGTGGTTGAGGGTGAGGGTGCCGCGGCGGGCGAGGCCCTCGGTTTTCAGGAGTTCGAACTTCAGCATCGTGGGGTGTTCAGGTGCGCGCGAGCAGCATCGCGTCGCCGTAACTGAAGAAGCGGTAGCGGCTTTCCACCGCGTGGCGATAGAGGTCCATGGCGTGCTCGTAGCCGGCGAAGGCGCTCACCAGCATCAGCAGCGTGGACTTGGGCAGGTGGAAGTTGGTGAGCAGCAGGTCGACTTCGCGAAAGGCGAAACCGGGAGTGATGAAGATGTCGGTGTCCCCGCTCGCCTGGCCGGACCGGGCCCAGGACTCCAGCGTGCGGACCGTGGTCGTACCCACGGCCACCAGCCGGCCGCCGCGCGCGCGCAGTTGCGCGATCGCCTGCTGCGTCGCCTGCGGCACTTCGTACCACTCGCTGTGCATCCGGTGCTGGGCGATGTCCTCGGTCTTGACCGGCTGGAAGGTGCCGGCGCCCACATGCAGCGTGACGCTGGCGCGCTGCACGCCGCGCGCGTCCAGGGCCGCCAGCACCGCCTCGTCGAAGTGCAGGGCGGCGGTGGGCGCGGCGACGGCGCCGGGGTTCTTCGCGAACACCGTCTGGTAGCGGCGGGCGTCTTCCTCGCTGTCGGCGTGCGTGATGTAGGGCGGCAGCGGGACGTGGCCATGCTGCTCCATCAGGCGGTAGGGATCGTCGCTGAAGGCGAAGCGGAAGAGGGGGCCGTCGTCCTGCGGCCAGCGACCGAGCAGGGTGGCGGTGAAGCCGCCGTCCATGCGCAATTCGGTTCCGGGCGGCGGCTTCTTGCTCACCTTCATGTGGGCGACGACTTCGCGTTCGCCCAGCACGCGTTCGACCAGCAGTTCCAGCTTGCCGCCGGTGGGCTTCTCGCCGAACAGGCGCGCCTTCACGACCTGGGTGTCGTTGAAGACCAGGAGGTCGCCTTCACGGAGAAGGCCGGGCAGGTCGCGGAAGACGCGGTCCACGGGCGTGGGGCCGGTGCCATCCAGCAGGCGCGAGCCGCTGCGTTCGGCGGCGGGGTGCTGGGCGATCAGTTCGTCGGGCAGGGCGAAATCGAAATCGCCCAGGGTGAAGTGGCGCATGCGCTTGAGGGCCGGACGGACCCGTTCCAAGGTTGGTGGGAAGAGCAGGGCAGAATTGTCCCATGCCGGATACCAAGGCGCTGTCGGAACCGCAGAAAGCCCTGATCAAGCTGGGCCTGGCGCGCGACATCGACCTGGCGCTGCACATCCCCCTGCGTTACGAGGACGAGACGCGCATCTCCAGGCTGCGCGATGCGCGCGAGGGCGACACGATCCAGTTCGAGGCGACGGTGACGGACTGCCAGGTGCAATACCGCCCGCGCCGCCAGCTGGTGGTGAAGGTGGACGACGGCACCGACACCTGCGTGCTGCGCTTCTTCACCTTCTATCCCTCGCAGCAGAAGTCGCTCGCCGTCGGCGCGCGGCTGCGCATCCGCGGCGAGATCAAGGGCGGCTTCCTCGGATGGCAGATGGTGCATCCGGCCTGGAAGCAGGCGGGCGGTGCCTTGCCGGAGGCGTTGACGCCGGTGTACTCCACGGTCGCCAGCCTGCCGCAGCCCTATCTGCGCAAGGCGGTGGCCAGCGGACTGGAGCGCGCGGACCTCTCCGAGACCATCCCGCCCGATGCGCCGCCCGCGCCGGGCCGGGCGCGCGAATGGACGCTGAAGCAGGCGCTGCAGTTCCTGCACCACCCCACCCCCGAAGTGTCGCTCGCCACCCTGGAAGACCGCAGCCATCCCGCCTGGCAGCGGCTGAAGGCGGAGGAACTGCTCGCGCAGCAGCTGTCGCAGGTGCACAGCCGGCGCGAGCACGACCGCCTGCGCGCGCCCGCGCTGCGCGCCAGGCCGGGCGGCCTGCATGAACAACTGCTCGCGGCACTGCCCTTCCAGCTGACGCACGCGCAGCGCCGCGTCTGCGAGGAGATCGCGCAGGGCCTGGACCGCGACCGTCCCATGCACCGCCTGCTGCAGGGCGACGTGGGTTCGGGCAAGACCGTGGTGGCCGCGCTGGCCGCGGCGATCGCCATCGACGCCGGCTGGCAATGCGCCCTCATGGCGCCGACCGAGATCCTGGCGGAACAGCACTTCCGCAAGTTGATCGGCTGGCTGGAGCCGCTGCTGCTGCCGCTGGGCCTGCGCGTGGCCTGGCTCACGGGCAGCCAGCGGAAGAAGGAGCGCACCGAGATGCTGGAGCTGATCGCGAGCGGCGAGGCGGCGCTGGTGGTCGGCACGCATGCGGTGATCCAGGAGCAGGTGCAGTTCAAGGCGCTGGCGCTGGCGATCATCGATGAACAGCACCGGTTCGGGGTCGAGCAGCGGCTGGCGCTGCGGGGGAAGATGGATTCCCGCCTGCGCGGGAAAGACGAAGCTCCGGGCGAGGAGCCGCATCTGCTGATGATGTCCGCCACCCCCATCCCCCGCACCCTCGCCATGAGCTACTACGCGGACCTGGATGTCTCCACCATCGACGAACTGCCGCCGGGCCGCACGCCGGTCGTCACCAAGCTGATCGCCGACAGCCGCCGCGAGGAGATCGTCGAGCGCATCCGCGCGCAGGTGGCGCAGGGCCGGCAGGTGTACTGGGTCTGCCCGCTGATCGAGGAAAGCGAGACCCTGGACCTCACCAACGCCACGGCGACCCACCAGCAACTGAGCGAAGCGCTGCCAGGCGTGCTGGTCGGCCTGCTGCACTCGCGCATGCCCATGCCGGAGAAGAAGGCGGTGATGTCGCTCTTCACCGGCGGCCAGATGGGCGTGCTGGTCTCGACCACGGTGATCGAGGTCGGCGTCGACGTGCCCAACGCCTCGCTGATGGTGATCGAGCACGCCGAGCGCTTCGGCCTGTCGCAGCTGCACCAGCTGCGCGGACGCGTGGGCCGCGGCGCGGCGGCCTCGGCATGCATCCTTTTGTATTCGACCGGCGAGAACGGACGCCTCGGCGACACCGCGCGCTCGCGCCTGAAGGCCATGGCCGAAACCAGCGACGGCTTCGAGATCGCCCGCCGCGACCTCGAGATCCGCGGCCCCGGCGAGTTCCTGGGCGCGCGCCAGTCCGGCGCGCCGCTGCTGCGTTTCGCCGACCTGGCCTTCGACACGGACCTGCTGGAATGGGCGCGCGCGGTGGCGCCGCGCATGCTCGACCGTCACCCCGAACTCGCAGCCCGGCACGTGAGCCGCTGGTTGGGTGGAAAATCGGAATACCTGAAGGCCTGAGGGAAGGCGATAGCTTGCGGCTGGGCCGGGCTGAACGCACCAGAACAATGACGCTCACCGAGTTCAAATACATCGTCGCCGTCGCGCGCGAAAAGCATTTCGGCCGCGCGGCCGAAGCCTGCTTCGTTTCGCAGCCCACGCTGTCCGTCGCCATCAAGAAGCTGGAGGACGAACTCGAGGTGAAGCTGTTCGAGCGCAGCGCCAACGAGGTCGCCGTCACGCCGCTGGGCGAGGAGATCGTGCGCCAGGCGCAGAGCGTGCTGGAGCAGGCCGCCGCGATCAAGGAGATCGCCAAGCGCGGCAAGGACCCGCTCGCGGGCCCGCTGCGACTGGGCGTGATCTACACGATCGGCCCCTACCTGCTGCCCGACCTGGTGCGGCAGGCGATCGCGCGCACGCCGCAGATGCCGCTGATGCTGCAGGAGAACTTCACCGTGCGGCTGCTGGAGATGCTGCGCACGGGCGAGATCGACTGCGCGATCATGGCCGAACCCTTCCCCGACACCGGGCTGGCCATCGCGCCGCTGTACGACGAGCCCTTCCTCGCCGCGGTGCCCAGCAACCATCCGCTTTCCGTGCACAAGACGGTGAAGGCGGAGGAGCTGAAGCAGGAGACGATGCTGCTGCTCGGCACCGGCCACTGCTTTCGCGACCACGTGCTGGAGGTCTGCCCCGAGTTCGCGCGCTTTTCCAGCGACGCCGAGGGCATCCGCAAGAGCTTCGAGGGCTCCTCGCTGGAGACGATCAAGCACATGGTGGCCGCGGGCATGGGCGTGACATTGGTGCCGCGCCTGTCGGTGCCCAAGGAGGCCTTCTCGTCGCGGCCCAAGCGGCGCAGCGAGGACCAGGCCTTCGTCAAGTACATCCCCTTCGACGGCGACCCGCCGAGCCGGCGCGTGGTGCTGGCGTGGCGCCGCAGCTTCACGCGCTACGAGGCGATCGCCGCGCTGCGCAATGCGATCTATGCCTGCGAACTTCCGGGCGTCAAACGCCTGTCCTGAATCCATGAGAGAAACACCAACCACGCCCGCCTGCCTCTACCAGCCCGGCATCCTCGATGCGCCGCCTCCCGTGGCGCGCTACCTGTGGTTCCAGCTCACCGGCCGCGAGGTCGATGCGGCGGCGATCAAGGAGGCGCTCACGCGCGTGACGCCGCTCGTCGACGGCAGCGACGTCGTGCTGGGCCTCGGGCCTTCGCTGGTGCAGGCCCTGGGCGCCGAGATCCCGGGCCTGCATGAATTCCCCGACCTGTCCGCGCATGGCGTGAAGGTGCCCTCCACGCCGGGCACGCTGTGGGCGTGGCTGCGCGGCTCGGACCTCGGCGACCTGCTGCACGTCACGCGCAAGGTGCAGAAGGCCCTGGCGCCGGCCTTCGCGCCGCGCCACGTCGTCGATGCCTTCCGCCATGCCTGGAACGACAGCCACGGCAAGGACCTCACGGGTTTCGAGGACGGCACCGAGAACCCGGAAGGCGAGGCGGCCGAAGAGGCGGCTTTCGCCCACGGGCTCGGCGAGGGGCTGGACGGCGCCAGCTACGTCGCCGTGCAGCAGTGGGTCCACGACATCGACGCCTTCGAGGCGGTGGAGGACCAGGCGCGCGACCACATCATCGGCCGGCGCCTCTCCGACAACGAGGAACTGGACGACGCGCCCGAGTCGGCGCACGTCAAGCGCACGGCGCAGGAGAGCTTCGATCCCGAGGCCTTCGTGCTGCGCCGCTCCATGCCCTGGATGGCCGACATGCAGGCCGGCCTCATGTTCGTGGCCTTCGGCAAGTCCTTCTACGCCTTCGAGGCGCAGATGCGCCGCATGGCGGGCTACGAGGACGGCATCCTCGATGCGCTGTTCGGGATCTCGAAGCCGGTGAACGGCTCCTACTTCTGGTGTCCGCCGATGCGCGACGGCCGCCTCGACCTGCGCCGCCTGGGCCTCGGCACGTCGTGATGGGACCGGGCAAGCTTTCGCTGTACCTCGACCTGATCCGCTGGAACCGGCCGGCGGGCTGGCTGCTGCTGCTGTGGCCCTCGCTGTACGCGCTGTGGATCGCGGCGGGCGGCTTCCCGGGCTGGCACCTGATCGCGGTGTTCACGCTCGGCACGATCCTGATGCGCAGCGCCGGCTGCTGCGTCAACGACGTGGCGGACCGGGAGTTCGACAAGCACGTCAAGCGCACGGCGCAGCGGCCCGTGACGACCGGTGCCGTCTCGGTGCGCGAGGCGCTGGTGCTGGGCGCCGTGCTGGCGCTGCTGGCGTTCGCGCTGGTGCTGACGACCAATGCCACCGCGATCGCGTGGTCGTTCGCGGCGCTGGCGATCTCGGTGATCTACCCGTATGCGAAGCGCTACGTGGCCATGCCGCAGGCGGTGCTGGGCATCGCCTTCAGCTTCGGCATCCCGATGGCGTTCGCGGCGGTGCAGGCGCACGTGCCGCTGCTGGCGTGGGTGCTGCTGCTCGGCAACCTGTTCTGGGTGCTGGCCTACGACACCGAGTACGCGATGGTCGACCGCGACGATGACCTGCGCATCGGCATCAAGACCTCGGCGATCACGCTGGGGCGCGCGGACGTGGCGGTGGTGATGGCCTGCTACGTGGCCGCGATCGCGGTCTGGGGCGTGGTGATGGCCGGGCGCATCCCGGCGCCGTGGATAGCGCTGACGGCCGCCGCGGCACTCGCGCAGGCGGCGTGGCACTACACGCTGATCCGCGACCGCTCGCGCGAGGGGTGCTTCAGGGCGTTCCGGGTGAACCACTGGTTCGGGTTCACGCTGTTCGCCGGGACGGTGCTGGGCTACACGCTGTCGTGACTCCCTCCCCCTCCGGGGGAGGGTTGGGGTGGGGGCACGCCCGGTGCTTCGTTCTTGCACCAGCGCCCGG